>JAEYWQ010000351.1 GCA_023428885.1 Bacillota bacterium | reverse complement strand
CCTGACATTGTTTTTATGGATATTCAGATGCCGGGAATTAATGGAATTGAAGCGATGAAAGAGATACGTTTAACGAACAAACAAGTGAAATTTATTGTTATGACAGCATATGATAAGTTTTCTTATGCGAAAGAAGCAGTGAATCTACAAGTGGTAGAGTACTTAACAAAACCAGTCAATCATTCCGTGATTGTGGATGTACTAACAAAGACAATTGCTCAAATAGAGAAAGAGAGAGCCAAGCGAAGTAATGAATTAGAAATCAAAGAAAAGTTAGAAACAGTAGTTCCAATTATCGAAAGTGGTTTAATTTATTCAGCTATCTTTGATGAGAACAGCTTTCGAGAGGTGGAAAACTATCTGCGGCTACTTGGGATTGAGAATGAGTATGGCATGATGATGGTTCTGGAATTTGGGGATACTAGATTTGATAAAGCCCAAGATCATGAGTTAGCCAACCCAACTGGAGCCAATGTAAGAGCTCATGGTTTTTATCCTGCCTTGAGAGAAATCTGCAAAGAGTTCTTTCCCTGTGTGGTAGGGCCGGTGATGACAAACCATGTTATCTTATTCATCCCAAGCATGGAGAAAAAGCTGGAATATGAGGATCGTATACGAATCATTGAAAAATCTCGTAATTTAATCAAGAAAATCTCTACCCATATCGAGATGAGTTTTCGCATTGGGATAGGAACAGTTACTTCGGTTACAAGGTTGTCTGATTCCTATAAAGAAGCAATCCTGGCTCTGAAGTTAGCCAAAGGTAAAGTAGCACATGCAAACGACTTAGATCTCGGTTGCACCTATGAAGAAAGTTATCCTATTGAGTTGGAGAAAGAACTCTTTCAGGTAATAGAGCATGGTAATGTTGCCATGGCTAACGTGAAAGCTTCAGCCTTTTTTGAATGGATGGTTACTAGCTATGTGGGCTGTAATTCAGATATCCAATTAAAGGTACTGGAATTTGCACTATGGGCTGAAAAGATTGCTTATGAAAGCGGTGGTATGACTTACTATTTCCAAAGCAGAAGCAATTATCTGGCAGAAATCATAGCCATAACAGATGAGAAGCAACTAAAACAATGGTTTTTACATAAGATTCTAACAGCTTGTCAGAATGTAGCTACAAAAAAGCAAGAGAAACAGACAAGTATGATTGGAATGGCACAAGAATATATCAAGGCCTATTATGATAAGGATCTATCCTTAGACGATGTGTCGAAGCATTTAAATATTAGTCCATATTACTTTAGTAAACTATTTAAGGATAAAACAGGAGAGAACTTTATTGAATATTTAACCAGAATACGTATCGAGAATGCGAAACAATTAATCAAAGATAGTAATGCAAGTATGAAAGAAATCTGTAGCCGGTCAGGGTTTCAAGATCCTAATTATTTCAGTAGAATATTTAAACGCTATGTAGGTCTGACCCCAACGGAATTCAAGGAGAGAGGTTAGCATTATGAGAAGGGGAAGCAAGGTAGTCTTTGCTTTGATATTATCCATTGTATTATCAGGATGTCACAGCAACAAGGATGTATCAAGCGAAGCGAAGACAAATAAAGACGACAACATTCAAATTGGTGTGTCGTTTGATACGTTTGTGGTCGAACGCTGGCAAAGAGACCGAGACATTTTTGTTGACAAAGCAAAGGAATTGGGAGCAGAAGTCAATGTTCAAAGCGCAAACGGGAGTGCAAAAGAACAAAAAGATCAGATCGATTACTTTATTGATCAGAAGATGGATGTCATTGTAATTGTAGCAATTGATGCAGATGTGATTGAAGGCTCGGTCAAACGAGCCCTAGAGCAAGGAATTAAGGTCATTGCCTATGACCGATTAATCCCCAATGCCAATGTGGATTTATATATTTCCTTTGATAATGTAAAGGTTGGAGCACTAATGGCACAAGCCCTCATTGACACTACGAAGGAGGGTGGTAATATCATTGGTATCTTTGGTCCTACCTCAGATTATAATGTGACGCTGGTTATGGAGGGATTTACAGAAGCTATCAGGGATAGTAGTCTGAATTTAATTTACAGCACCAATGCAGAAGGTTGGTTAGCAGAACAGGCCTTCACCGCAGTCAATGATGCAATTGAATATGTGACAAATAACGGGAATATTACCATTGATGGTGTTATGTGTGGCAATGATAACTTAGCAACCCAGGCGGTTCTTGCCTTATCAGAACATCGTCTTGCTGGACAAGTAGGCTTAGTTGGCCAGGATGCTGATCTGAATGCCTGCCAGCGAATTGTTGAAGGTACCCAAACGATGACAGTTTATAAACCGGTAGACATCCTAGCCAAAGCAGCCGCTGAATATGCGGTTTCTCTAGGAAAAGGCGAAAACCTAGCCATCACAGACACCTTCGACGATGGGACCTACCATATTCCTTATCATAAACTAGAACCAATTGCGGTAACGATTGATAATATTGATGAAGTAATTATTGATGGTGGATTTCATCTGCGGGAAGATGTATATTTGAATGTTAACTAGAAGAAAGTGAGGATTAAAATCTATA
Source organism: Bacillota bacterium (assembly GCA_023428885.1). Taxonomy (GTDB): domain Bacteria; phylum Bacillota; class Clostridia; order Lachnospirales; family Lachnospiraceae; genus Lachnoclostridium. Next base: position 10,511 of record JAEYWQ010000351.1, on the reverse strand, counting down.
TGAAGATATTCAAAGTTCTCCTATTGCTAGTAACAATAGCCTTAATCATATCACTTATCTATAAAGTCCTTATTTATGATAAAAAACAGAGGATCGAAGTTCATAAGCTAGTATTAAATGAGAATATATATGAGGAATATAAAAATGTAACAAAGCAAAACGATGTGAATGAAGTTAGGAGAATTATAAAAGATACTACTTGGGAATCTTCCACAAGTAAACCAAGCAGACCGGCTGATTACATATTTGTTTTTCAATATGTTAATCCAAAATTAGAAGCAAAAGCAATTTCCTATCAGCTATGGATTGAGGATAAGAATCGAGTAGAAATTTATAGGGATACGGATGAGCATACTCTGTTATCAAAGGAAGATAGCACTATTATTCTTGACATATTCTTAGATTAAAAAATGACAATGTAGTACTTTACATTTAAGCTGAGTGGATAATTTTGATATATTAAGTAGTAAGAATACAGGGTAAGAACTTCCAACTATAATCATGGTTGGAAGTTCTTACCCTTCTATATTGAACAAAGGCGTAGAATTTCATTTTTAATTTTTTTTCAATTCGTTTCTTGACTCCTCGCTCGGTCTTGTAGATTCATCAAACAATTCTTCATCTGACAATTGATACACAGAACTAATGATAGGCGTATCACCTTTTACTCTTGGATATAGACGCCAATGAATATGAGGACATCCATTTCCAAGCAGCTCATAGTTCATCTTATCAGGCTTAAAGACATTAGATACAGCCTCCGCTACAATAGACATTTCTTCAAGATGTTTTATCTTAAAATTCTTCTCTAAGCTATGTAATTCAGGTCCATGCTCTTTGCAATTGAAAACAGTATAACCCTTGAACCTTTGAAACCATCCTAATACTACATATACTGATTCAAGTTCTATAATGAAATATGGGTCATCTTTTTTGTTACATAAAAAAGGCCCAACCCTAAGGTTGAGCCATATATACTAATTTTATCTTCCAAAATTACAATATTTTAATAGTTGCTGAAATAAATCACTGAAATTACATGAACTAAATTTAAAACACATAGTATTGCCTCCTTTGATTGCTGCGTTATAGGAACATATTTCTTGTAACACGTCTGTTAGCTTGTGTCATGTAGACTTATAATTATCTACCGAAATTACAGTATTTCAATAACTGATTGAATAAATCACTGAAATTACATGAACCAAATTTAAAACACATAGTATTACCTCCTTTAAATTGCTGTCTCTTAGGAACAAATTCATTGTAACACTTTTGTAATATTTAGGCTAGTTGTAAGTAGTGGAAACGGAGGTGGGACATGGGACTGGTTGAAAATGTAGGAATTCATGGAAATTTAGCAAGGGGATAGGAGCTACTGTGAAAAATCAGGTAATAAGTAAAGTGTGGAGATAACATAGGGTTTTGACGTTTCTTAGTAGACTAGCATTTTATTGGTATAGATATTGTACTATCAAGATCTATGTCATTTTTTTAATTGCAAAAATGGATAGGAAGTCGTAAATCATTGCTATCCCTTTGGTGATATAGTTAGCTTGTAACAAAGAAACAAAACTATATCACGAAGGGGGATATGCAATGAAGAAATTATTAAGTATCGTATTATGTTTTACCTTAGTTGCAGCAACAATGTTAACAGGCTGTGGTAAGAAAGAAACCGCAACTTCAGGTAAGGGTGAAGTTGAAGTAGGTGTTGTATTACCAACAAAAGATGAGCCAAGATGGATTCAGGATCAAGGAAAGTTTGAGGAGATTTTAGGTACTGCAGGTTTTACTAACCAGGTTCTTTTCAGCCAAGGTTCCTCAGCAACTGAAAAAACAAACGTAGAAACATTAATTTCTAAGGGTATGAAAGTTTTAATTATCTGTGCGCAGGATGCAGCTGCTGCAGCTTCCACAGTTGAAACTGCAAAGAAAGCTGGCGTTACTGTTATTGCTTATGACCGTTTAATTACAGGTACAGATGCAGTAGACTATTATGTAACATTTGACTCTGTAGCAGTTGGTGAAGCTATGGGTACATATTTAGCTGGCAAAGTTTCTGGCACTGGCAATCCTTTATACTTATATGCAGGTGCTGCAACAGATAATAATGCTTTCTTATTCTTTGAAGGAGCTTGGAATATTCTTCAACCTAAGATTGCAGATGGTACCTTTGTAATCGCTAACTCTTCTGAAGCAGTAGCTTTAAAAGACAAAGCTACTTTAACACGTGAAGAGCAAGCAGCAATTATTGGTCAGGTTACAACAGATTGGGATTTCAACGTAGCAAAATCCAAAGCAGAAGCACATTTAACTGCAGCATCTGATGATATGAAGGGTGATGTATTTGTGCTTGCACCAAACGATGGAACAGCACGTTCTATCGCTGATACATTCGCAGCTGATTCCGCAATAACCAACTATTATGTAACTGGTCAGGATTCTGAGAAAGCATCCGTTCAGTATGTAATTGATGGAAAACAGTCCATGACAGTATTTAAAGATACACGTACACTTGCATCTGATGCTGTGACTATGGCATTAGCAATTATGAAGGATCAAAAACCAGCAACAGATTCTTCTTATAATAATGGTAAAGTTGATGTGCCATCTAAACAAACTCCAGTTGTGGTTGTTACACAGGACAATGTAAAGAACGCCTTAATTGATTCTGAGTACTATAAAGCATCTGATTTTACTGGTCTCAACTAGATAGGTAGGGTATCAATGAATATCATAGGGTATCGTTCCGATACCAGGGTATCGTTCCGATACCCTTTCTAGCTAAGTAAAATATGTTTGACTAGGTCGAATGTTTAACTAGGTCAAGCTTTTGACTAGGTCATAAGATTGACCTAGTCAAAAGCTTGATAACTTCAAAAGTTTGATGTAATCAAACAGCAAAAGTACTTCTACTTGAATGAAAGGCGGTGACACATGTCTGATTATATTCTTTGGATGAATCAAATAACAAAAGAGTTCCCAGGAGTAAAAGCCCTTAGTGATGTTAATTTTAAGGTAAAACGAGGAGAGATTCACTGCCTCGTAGGTGAAAATGGTGCAGGTAAGTCAACACTAATGAAAGTGCTATCCGGCGTATATCACTATGGAAGTTATTCTGGTGACATTATCTATAATGATACAGTACAAAAATTTAAGGCAATCTCTGATAGTGAAAAAGCAGGAATTGCAATAATCTATCAAGAGTTAGCATTGATTCCAGAGCTTAGTATTTATGAAAATCTTTTCTTTGGGCATGAAATTCTGAAGGGGAGATTGATTGATTGGAATGAGACTATTGTAAAGTCGAAAGAGATCTTAAAGCGTGTACGCTTAAATGTTAATCCAGCGACAAGGATTCGTGAGCTGGGTGTTGGTACACAGCAATTAGTCGAAATAGCAAAAGCTTTAAGTAAAGATGTAAAACTATTAATTCTAGATGAACCCACTGCTGCACTGAATGAGGATGATTCCAAAAACTTATTGGATCTTTTGGTAGAATTAAAAGAACAGGGAGTGACATCGATCATGATCTCCCATAAGTTAAAAGAAATTATCCAGGTTGCAGATACCATAACAGTGCTTCGAGATGGTAAGACCATATGTTCCATGGATGCTAAGGCTGAGAAGATAACGGAACAAGATATCATTAAACATATGGTTGGCAGAGAGATTGATAACATTTTTCCAAAACGAAAGAATGTTGATATTAAAGACGTATGCTTTGAAGTTAAAGATTGGACCGCTTATAGTGACACATTAGGAAAAAATGTTCTAGAGAACATTAACATTAAGGTTCGAAGAGGAGAAATTGTGGGATTGCAGGGCTTAATGGGAGCTGGTAGAACAGAATTGGCATTAAGCTTGTTTGGAAATACACCAAAATACAAGATTACTTCTGGTGAATTGTATATTGATGGAGTGAGTAAACGATATAAACATCCGAAAGAGGCTATTGAAGACGGAATTGCGTATGTTTCGGAAGACCGTAAGAAAAATGGTCTGGTCTTAATTCAGGATATTAAATATAACGTGAGCGTTGCAAATCTGAAAGAATTGCTTAATGGGCTAGTAATTAATGACTTAAAAGAAATCAATGTAGTGAATGATTATAAAGAGAAAATTAATATAAAAGCACCATCCATTGAACAAAAGGTTGGGAATTTAAGTGGTGGAAACCAGCAAAAAGTTTCCTTGGCAAAGTGGATGTTTGTAAAACCGAAGGTATTAATCTTAGACGAACCGACCAGAGGAATTGACGTTGGTGCAAAGTATGAAATCTATACGATCATGAACCAATTAGTAGAACAGGGCATGAGTATATTGATGATTTCTTCTGAACTTCAAGAAGTACTGGGTATGAGCGACAGACTATATGTTATGTCAGAAGGTAGAATTACTGGTGAAATTGATGCAGATCAAGCAACGGAACAGATCGTTATGGAGATGGCGACAAATACGAGGGAGGCGTTAACATGAAGGAAAGAGCAAAGGAGAGTGAGCTTTTAACTCTATTTAAGAAAAATATGCGAGATTATGCGATGTACATAGCCCTGGTGGTTATCTTTGTATATTTTTCATATAAGACAAATGGACTTTTTCTAAACTCAGGAAATATCACCAATCTAATTAATCAAACTGGTTATGTAGCTGTACTTGCGATTGGTATGACCTTGGTTTTAATTGTACGTCACATTGATTTGTCTGTTGGTTATGTAGCAGGTTTTCTTGGGGCTGTGGCGGCCATCTTGATGACAAAACAAGGCTGGTCAGAATGGATTGTCATACCAGTAGTACTTCTTCTTGGTTTATTAATCGGTTTATATCAGGGAACCTTGGTTGCCTATGTAGGAGTTCCAGCCTTTGTAACAACCTTGGCAGGTATGTTTATCTTTCGAGGTATCTTATCTCTTAGCCTAAAGAGTACTGGTACAATTATTGTTCCAAATGAAGGATTTAACGCATTATCCAATGAATTTGTACCGGATATTCCAAACTCACTTGGCTTTCATCTGATCACTCTTTTAATCGGGCTAGTAGCAATTTGCGTTCTTATCATGACTCAGATTAAAGTGAGAATGAATAAAATTAAGTATAATTTCCAAGTAGTAAGTTTCCCGATTTTCTGTGCAAAATTAATTTTGATGTCAGCTATTTTATTACTTGTCATCATGGTACTTGCAATGGATCAAGGTATTCCTTGGACTGCTGTTATTGTTGGTGTGGTTTTAATCGGCTACAATTTTATGCTCAATAAGACTAGATTAGGTCGTTACATCTATGGTATCGGTGGTAATCCAGAAGCAGCAGAGTTATCTGGTATCAATGTTAAGAAAGTTACCTTATTTGTATTCTGTTCTATGAGTACCTTAGCAGCTTTGTCAGGTATCTTATTTACTGCTAGATTAAAATCAGCAACACCAACTGCTGGTCTTGCCTTCGAGATGGACGCCATCGCATCCTCTTACATCGGTGGTGTATCTGTAAAAGGTGGTGTTGGTAAGGTTACTAACACGATCATTGGTGCATTCGTAATCATGTCCTTAACCAATGGTATGAACCTAATGGGAATTGATATAGCATATCAGTATGTCGTAAAAGGTATTATCTTCATCCTAGCAGTTGCGTTTGATATTAAGACACGTAAGGCAGCTTAAGATAATATAATCTCAAGAACCAGTATTCTTCCTATCGAAGAAATACTGGTTCTGTTTTTTGTTCTTTTAATTATAGTGGACTTACATTATAAATCCTGACTAATTTCAGCGATCACCTTGTCATCGATTATAGTTCCAAGGAAATACTCCACTGCATACTTTGCTTGGGCAACTAACATCTCTATACCATTCACTGCAAGTACTCCTTGATCTAATGCCTGTTGCATGAATTTTGTTACCTTTGGATTATAGATGATATCAACAACTGCAGATAAGTGCTGATAAGGAGATAAATCAATCGGTGAGGCATCCACATTTGGATACATACCAACTGGTGAGGTATTCACAATAAGATAAGCGTCCTTATGATTTTTAACTGCCTCTTCATAGGTGATGGTATTTGGTTCTTCTTTATATTTCACAGTTAGAATTTCACCAGCATTAAGATCTTGAAGTACTGCAATCACAGCGAGAGAAGCACCACCATTACCGAGAACAAGTACTTTCTGATTACTGACATCAATTTTATGTTGTTTTAAGGTATAGTAGAAACCAAAGTAATCGGTATTATAGCCAGTTAAATGGCCGTCCTTATTTATAATCGTATTCACAGCACCGATTCGTTTGGCTTTCTCATCAATTCTATCCAGGTAAGGAAGCACATTCTTCTTATAGGGTATCGTAACATTGATTGCACGAAACTTCTTCTCGGTCATAAAAACAGGAAATTCTTCTTTTGTCAACGGACACAAATCATAGGTATAATCCGCCAATTTCTCATGTATAATTTTAGAATAACTATGACCTAACTTTTCTCCAATTAAACCATACTCCATTGTCAGTATCCCTTTCTGCTTAGATTACTTATGTAAATTACTTAATAATTCGAAATATGAAACTTTTTAGATATCTTAACTGATATCCTAAGTGAAAGCAAGATTTAATTACAGTGATTTTAAATCATGATTTTGAATGTAACATGGAAGTTGGCTACTAGACATTCATAAATGTATTGTCCAAGGAATTACCTTGATGTATAATATTACCAGTAGATGTTATTCGTGTCGTCTGTGGGGGATTATATGAATGATTTTAGGAAGATGAGGGAGGAAAAATTATGCTTATAGATTATGAGAACTGTATCGTAAACCTTGCCTGCTCCATTTTAAAACATTATGGAGCAGAACATAAACATAGTACATTAAAGGTAATCGATACACTGTTAGAAGCTAAATATAAAAATGTAGTTGTTTTATTACTGGATGGATTAGGAATGGATGCATTACAATATCATTTGGATGAGGACGGTTTTTTTCGAACACATTTGAATTATGAATATTTATCGGTATTTCCATCAACAACCACTTCAGCCACTACATCATTAGAAAGTGGCTTAACACCTTTGGAGCATGGATGGTTAGGGTGGAGCTTGTATTTTAGTGAAATAGATAAAATTGTCAACGCATTTGTAAATACAGAAAAAGACAGTAAAAATCAAGCAGAAGAATACCATGTTGCGAATCGATTCATTCCATATAAAACTGTATATGAGAAAATTAATGAAACAGGTAGAGCAAAAGCATATAGTGTCTCGAAATTTGGAAGTAACAGAATTAATACTTTTGATGAATTAACGAAAGAGATTGTAAGCTTGTGTGAATCTGCTGATCAGAAGTACATATATGGATATTGGGAAACTCCTGATTCTTTGATGCATAACTTTGGTTGTTATCATAGTTTAGTTACTGAGAATATAAGAGAACTTGAAGAGAAAGTAGAAGCTATGTGTGCGAGATTATCTGATACCCTGGTTCTTGTGACAGCAGACCATGGCCACATGAACTTAATTAATTATAAGTTAAGTGACTATCCAAAAATACTTTCTATGTTAAAGCGACCAATTTCGATTGAAACAAGAGCCAGCGCATTTTATATAAAAGAGGAGTATATAAATGTTTTCCCTATTGAATTTCATAATAGTTTTGGGGATGATTTTATACTCTATTCGAAAAGTGAGGTTATCGAAAAGCATATATTTGGTTTTGGGGAAATGCATCCTAAATTCGAAGAATTTATAGGAGATTATATTGCGATAGCGATTAGGGATAAAGGAATCGTATATTCTGAAAAATCAAATCAATATCCATCCAATCATGCTGGAATGACGGATCAAGAAATGAAGATACCACTAATTGCAATATGTAAATGAGGTAATATACTAATATGAGGTAAAACATTAAAATGGGGTATCTGTTATGGAGGTATGATATTATGAATAACTTAACTATAGGAATCATCTGTTTTGCGATGTCTCTTTTTCTATATTTCTACTCACCGAAAAATATTAGCATATTAGGATATAAATCACCACAGCTAGGAACACATAAAAAAATCTGGAAGTGGTCAAATAAATGTTTTGGCTTTTTGGCGATTATTGGATCCGCGATCTATCTTTTCTTATCAATAATATTTAGAATAGCAAACATATGTGAATACGATAGAATTATGAATAAATTTGGAATAGCATATAGTTTAATCTGCATCATAATTACTGAAGTATATACCTTTGTTCGCTATATAAAAAATTTTTAAAAAAATAAATAAAGTTGTTAGATTTGCAAATAGAAACACTATTATAACGCGATTTCATCGCGTCTTAATAGTGTTTTTTTAGATTTCTTTTCGTATCATATTTTAATCACCCCTACATATACTGTAAAAAACGGACAACTAAACTTACAAAGAAAGGTTATGGGGGCTAAGTGAGTAAGAAAGATGAACTACTTAAAATATTTTCCATACGATTAAGGACCTTACTTTCCAAGGTGGTGATGGATTATGAATTACTACAGGAGATTCGTTTGAGAGCAGATGCACCTCTGATCGTAAGATATAACAATATTGAATACTTTATTAGTGAGGATTCTTATTTAACTAAAGATCATTCCCTTGCCTATGTCATCACCAAAGCTGAGGTCAAGGAAACGATGGAGTTCATCTCGAATTACTCCTTGTATGCATTTGAAGAGGAATTAAAGCAAGGCTTTATCACCATTACAGGGGGGCACAGAATTGGTATCGCAGGAAAGGTAGTGCTTGAGGAGGGGAAAATTAAGAGCATGAAGTACATATCCTTTATCAATATTCGTTTATCTCACCAGGTGAAAGGTTGTGCTGATTCTGTGCTACCTTATGTGGTACGGGAAAATAGTATCTACCATACTCTGATTATATCGCCCCCTGGCTGTGGTAAGACAACCTTATTACGTGACTTAATCCGCCAGTTATCTAATGGAGAAGAAGTATCAGAGTACCATAGTTATAGGGCAGGCCTTCAGGTAGGAGTAGTGGATGAACGTTCAGAGATTGCCGCTTGCTATATGGGGATTCCACAGAATGACATGGGGATACGAACCGATGTATTGGATTGCTGTCCCAAGGCAAAAGGAATGATGCTATTAATTCGGTCCATGTCGCCAGCGGTGATTGCAGTGGATGAGATTGGTTTGGGAGAAGACATAGAAGCGATTCACTATGCGATGGGTTGTGGCTGTAAAATGATAGCAACAGTACATGGAGGAACAATTGATGAAGTGAAGGAAAAGCCTATGCTTGGAGATTTAATTAAAAAGCATATGTTTGAACGATACATCATCTTAAGTAACCAAGAATGTGTGGGTAAGGTGACGGAAATCTATGATGAGCGTGGTAGCCGCTTATATTATGATTAGCGTTGAAGGATAGGAGAGATGGCTATGCTAGAGATAGTAATGAAAGTGACAGGGTGTGTTTTAGTAATTACTTCATGTACTGGTATGGGGTGGTTGTTTGGTACAGAGATAAAAAAAAGGCTGGAGGATTTAAAATCCGCTAAGACAGTTGCCCTCCTGCTTCGCGGAGATATCCGCTACGCACATACTGCCTTACCAGAAGCCTTAGAAAACGTGTCAAGACGACACGAAGGACGGTTGGGTCCCTTCTTGAAGAAAGTTGCAAAGGATTTAAGAGAATATACTGGTAAGAGCTTTCAGGAAATCTGGAAGAGTACTATGAACTCAGAGTTAAAAAACACTTCACTTACTAAGAAGGACAAGATGTGCTTGCAACAATTTGGTGAGCAACTGGGCTATCTCGATAAGGATATGCAGATCAATCATATTGACTGGTATATCGCTCAGGTAGAAGAAGACATGAAGGAAATCTCGATGGATGCTAAAGATAAGATACGGCTATATCGAAGTCTTGGTGTACTTTTTGGAGTTTTAATCACGATTTTAATCTTATAGCAAGTAGGAGGAACACATGACCATTTATCTCATCTTTAAAATAGCAGCAGTCGGTATCTTAGTCTCGGTCTTGAACCAGATTCTAAAAGAAACTGGGAAATCTGATTATTCAACCTTTGTTGGGCTAGGCGGCTTAGTTATCGTATTGTATTGGATTGTTCCCTATATTGCAGACTTGTTTACTTACATACAGCAGATTTTTAATATGTAAATTCAAGCGCCAAAGTGTACTCTTTACACTTTGAGTGCATCAATTTTTGTTATAAAGCTATAAGGCTGTTTAACAATAAAGGAGGTAACCCTTGGAGAAGGTAGCACTTGTTGGAGTCGTAGCTGTGATTGCGGCTTCTTTATTTAAAAGTGGAAAATCAGAATATGCCATCATGATAAGTATGGTAGGGTGTATTCTCATCTTTTACTTCGGAATGGGCAAGCTTAGTACGATTTTAAAGGGGATTGAGAGAATCCGATCCTATCTGTTAGTGGATTCCGAATACATAACCATCTTATTAAAAATTATCGGAATCACATATATTGCAGAATTTGCTTCCAACCTATGCAAAGA
>JAEYWQ010000311.1 GCA_023428885.1 Bacillota bacterium | reverse complement strand
TCTCCATTTTTATCTACAAAAACATAAGATACATCCTTACCAGATTTAAATGCTTTCATTACTTCTGTATTTACACTAACTCTATTATCATATTCATCATCATAGACTACTCTGTATAATGTCTTTGTATCATAAACTCCAGGTACATTACCTTCTGTTGCACCACCTGTTGTACCTTCTGTTGTGCCACCTGTTGTACCGCCTGGATTTCCACCTGGATTTCCACCTGGATAACCGCCTGGATTACCGCCTGGATTACCACCTGGATTTTCACCTGGATTTCCGCCTGGATTTTCACCTGGATTACTGCCTGGATTTTTGCTTGGCTGATAGGTTCCAAGATCCCCAAGGTCAATAGCATAGCCGTCCTTAACCTTATCGTACTCACCATTAAAGTATTCGTCTAGATATGAATGTCCAATAATGAATCTATCTGGATTCATGGCACCGTAGTAGCCAGAATTGGCATTACCATTTTCATCAAACAGTACATAACTTCCTTGCCAACCTGAGCCGTTTACGCCCCAGCTTATAATGTGATCGATGTATGGTGCAAATTTACTGAATGTTTTGTAGAGTAACGCGTACTGATAACCAAGGGCGTCAGACTGTCTGACATTGAGTACTGCAGGTGCGGTTGAACCGCCACCAGGTGCATCTGGTAGTAACTTAAGGTCCAATTCTGAGAAGGAAATACCGGATAACAGACCTTTATCAACAAGAGATGCAAAGAGAGCCATAGCATATTGGTTATCACTTGCAAGGGTCTTTCCAATTGAATCGTGTCCCTGGAAACCAATGTCTTCAATCAGTGGTCTTCCGTCATACAGTGGATCAGATTGCCATGTGGTATTCAATGCAAGAACCATGTTGTACATAGTTCTCGCTTTGGTGCGGGAAGCAGTACCATAATCGTTATAAGTTAATTTCGGAGGATTAGCAACGATGTAGGAATCAATGCTACCATTGTTGTCATGTCCGTCGAGCTTCATATACTCTGGAAGAGAAGCGTAGTTGGCTTTATAAGCAGCCGCCATCTTGGCATTTGGGGCTGCGATGTGGGCATATTTGAAGAGTAAGTAAATGTAATGCTCTGTGATGTCACCGCTAATCTGGTCATCAGACATTGCAACAAGCCAGTTAGTATGTTTGAGACTATTTCTCCAGCTATTCGCATCATTTGGAATGTTCACGCTGTGGCGGCTTTCGTGTACTTCTTCATTGAGTACATCCCATGAATTGAACGGAATGATTCCACGGGATTCACTTGAACCATACTTCTCATCTGTAGATAAGAAGTGTCGCATTACATACATTGTATGATTAAACTGCACTCTTCTGGCCATTTCTTTTTCTACTTTAACTGTAGCTGATGGAACGTTGTTGCCCAATCCATAGAACTCTGATGTGCCGTTATATCCAGAAGAAAGATGTGCGGGAATCATCTGATTCATCCATTGAGGAGCCTGATTGTACCAGGCTAAAACATGACCATGGGACTTATACTCTCCAGAAGTTCCAGAATCTCTGATTGCTTGGTAAGAATTAGTTGGAAATCTATATTCACTTAAGCCAGGGGTGGTGGTTGCACCGGTTAAAGCACTACCACTAGCACTTTTCAGCCAGCTTGGTCCATTTGGATGCGTAGAATCAGCCTTGAGATTGTTACCATCAACAAAGATTTCATAGTGACGAGCTCTAATTCTGGTCACTGAACCAGTTCCAATTGCGCCAACCATGAACAGCCCATTTTCTTTGTTGTAAACACTCTTTAATGGTGCTACATCGTTCGCATTTTCACTGTTGACTACGTTTGGAAGTGGAACACCATTAGGATCAGGAGTGGCTATCTTAATATCGCTAATAAGGAGTGTACCAGTTTCTGCAGTACGTCCGGTCTCACCATGGAGCTCAAGAAGGAAATCCGAGGCTTGACCAGTTGGTGCAACAATACTAACGTGATTCTTCAACCAAGTTTCATTATTATAGCTACCAACCCAGTCTGGGTTAAGGTTATTATAGTCATAATCTCTCAAGTAGCTATCAACATTAGCTCCTGCAATTCTGATTCTAAATCTCATGAATTTACCCTGTGCACTCTTAGGATAGTACACATCAAACTCAATGGTTGAGCTCGCAGGTATCTCTACAGTCGAGTTCAAAGGAGACTGAAGTGTGATTCCGCCGAACGTGCTTAATCCACTATGTACATAATTAATCTTTAGCACATCAGCTTTTCCTTCGGAATCAAAAAAAGGATACGTAATCATCTCAGCTGTTCCACCAGCAAAGTCAGCAGGAACACGGTAATCAAGTGGTGTTGCTGGAGCCCATACATTGGTTGGTGCAGCAAGGTTTATTGGTACACTACCAAGACCTGGATCCGGGCGGGAATATGGATCTGAATCTATAATTATGCCTTCTGTACTGGCCGCCTGTTCATTGATGTTATAATCCGCAATTATGCTTCCATTGTCTTCGGCTGCAGCGAATGGAACGTAACCCGATGCAACTACCGATGCGACCATGATACCTGCGAGTAAGCGGGATGTGTTACTCAAGAATTTTTTATTTTTCATCCTGAATCTCTCCTTTTCTTATGACAACATCTAAGAAGTTCCTTTCAGAGTTGTCCAATGATAAATTTTCGCAATTTTGTTCACTTTGTGTAATGCCTTTGATACATAAGGTTAAGGTTTCATATCTTAATCTCATTTGAATGAAAGTGAAGTGGTTAGGTAATTGTATCTTGAGTTACAAAATGATTAGTATCGACAGCCCTCCTTTATAAGAATAAATGAAAATTTGAAAACTAGCTTGAGATTCATGCTTCTAAATAAATGTATTACTTAGAAGAGTGCATAACAGAATGCCAATATTCATTTGCTAGCTATTAATGATTGCATTTTAGATAAAGCAATAACATAAATACCTTCTTAAAACAATCTGTTCTGTAACTTCTTGAATACTATATGAACCATATTTTCTCTCACTATTTTCAATATAACATTTCCTATTTTTGCCAAATACACAAAACGCGATATTATTTTTGCGTTTTCCGACGCATTGAATAAATTTGTATAATGTTTACTTTTTTTTTATGCATGATATAATAAAGAGAGACTACAAAGGAAAAACAATATAGATAATCTTATTAAAAATCTTGAAGGAGCGTAAACTGTGCAAAAAGATTATCATTGTCCCTTTAGTATTTTAGATGAAGATATCATCTGTGAGTATAAACATGCTCACCTACACCTCCCACCACCCAATAAAATGCACAACCATGATGGTTATGAAATACTATTGTTTTTAGGAGGAGAGAATGTAACTGTTTATATAGAAAATGAGAAAAAAGAACTATCGCGAGGAGATCTTATACTAATTGATTCATATACTTTTCATGGAATCGATTCGTCAAACTATGAACGTGTCGTCATCAATATTGAAGAGAGATATCTGAAAAAAATAAGCACAGAAAATACAGACTTATCATACTGTTTTCAGCAGACTCCTTCCAACATCATAAATTTGATTCATTTAGACGAGTTAGGAATCTCACAGTTTTTGATAATCTCTTCCAACCTAGAATATGCAATGAAGGAAGGGGGTTATGGCTGCGATATTCTAAAACGTGCTTTTTTATCTCAGCTAATGGTTTATATTAATGCAATATGTTCGATCTCTACTTCCCCTGCTTCTACAAGTACCATATCTAAGATTGTATCAAATACGTTTACATACATAGAAGAGAACCTAGTTACTGATATTACTGTGGAAAAAATAGCTGAGTCTCTCCATCATAATAGTGATTATCTAAGTCGTTGTTTTAAAAAGGCTACGGGATATACATTGAAACATTATGTGCTTACCAAACGAATTGCTTTAGCACAAAAACGGCTTTGCAAAGGTATTTCGCCCTATGACGTGTGCTTTAGTACTGGATTTAATAATTATTCTAGTTTTTCTAGAGCTTTTTCAAAAAAGATTGGCTGCTCTCCAAAGCAATA
>JAEYWQ010000297.1 GCA_023428885.1 Bacillota bacterium | reverse complement strand
ATATAAAGTCTAAGAACATTGTTGTTCGGCAGGCATATCAATTTGTAATTGAACATGTAGATGATAAGATAAGTCTGACAAAGATTAGTGATACCCTAGGAATTAGTAAGAATTATTTTTGCAGCCTATTCAAACAAGAAACAGGTGAGAATTTCTTGAATTTTGTATCACGTATGAAAATACAACGTGCTAAAACTCTTCTAGCTAAGGATAACCGAAGGGTATATGAAGTATGTGATTATCTGGGTTATACGGATGTAACTTACTTTACAAAGCTGTTTAAGAAATACGTACATATGTCTCCAAATGAGTATAAAAAATCAGAATGGGGTTATCATGATTAAGCTTCGCCGTAACTATAAGAAGAGGAAAAAGAACATAACCAGTGTATTAATTACTAGTTATACAGTTATCATGGGTATCTCCTTAATGATAGGTATTCTAGTTTACAGTATACTATCCAAGAAAGAAGAAGAAGTCAACAATTACAGGAATGATATGTATATACTAAGTTCCTTTGCTTATTTTATCAATTCTCAGTTAAAAGACAGGGAGTATCTGGCCTCTAACATTATTATAAGCAACGAGATTCAAACTGCACTGACTGCAGGTTCCGTTGGTAAAGTTCGAATGATAAGTGAATATTTGAACAACAAAATTGCAGAAAGAGATGATGTGCTATCTCTACATATCATAGATCAGGATCAAAATGTTATTTCAGAATATAAGTATCCTGTCAATCGAAAGAACAATGGGTTGTTTATAAGTCAGTTTGATTTGAAATACTTTGATGATCCTAATAACTTTATCTCTTGGGGCATCGGAAGCAATGTGCTGGAGGACCAAGAAAGAAATACGTTCTATTTGATCAGAAGAATTAAGTCAAAGGTAAATTACAAGCATCTAGGATATCTAGTTATTTATTTGGAACCAGAGCGTTTACAAGATTCGATTTCTGAGTATTTAGAGCAGGCAGACTTTGAAGTTGTTATTAAGAATGAAGAAGGAAAATTAATATCTTTTCCTAGAAATACAAGGCTGGAACATGCCAGCAGGCAGCTAAAGATTAGCCCAAAGCAATATGGAACAGTGAATATACAGGATTCAAAAGCTGATTATGTTTCGAGTGTTTTAGAGGCCTTTCATATGCAATTGTTTGGTAGTTCCAACGCAGATAGGACCAACTATAATATTGTTTTGGCTTTAATTTTTGGCCTTGTAGTAAATATTAGCTTTATTTTTATTGCTTCTCTTGTTATGGGAAGAAAGGTAATTGCCCCACTAGAGTACATTGCTGCCAATGTACGAAAGTTTAGTGAGGAGGGAGATTATCAGATTAAGTTTGAAACCCAAAATAGCTATACGGAAGTAGAAGATATTACGAAAGCACTCAATAATATGGTTTTAGAAATAGACATATTATTAAAGGATATTGAGAAAAAAGAAAAACTACAAAAATCCCTGGAGCTTTCTGTTATGAACCACCAGGTGAAACCTCATTTTCTTTATAATACTCTAAATACAGTCAGCATTTTGATCGCTGTCGAGCAAAAAGAAACTGCCAATGATTTGATCAAAACTCTTGCAAAATACTATCGGGCTTGCCTTAGTAAAGGAAATGATGCCATTACAATTTCAGAAGAATTGGATATTGTTAAGGAGTATATCAAGATTGCTTTAATTCGTAATCCAGATATTGTTCAGGTGAAGTATGAGATTGACATGTCATTGACAGATGAGAAACTGCCAAAGATGACGATTCAAGCTCTTGTAGAGAATAGCATCAAATATGGTGTGAAAAAGATGGGTGACCCGGTAGATATCCATGTTGAGGTAAAGGACCTAGATCATACCATGATGATACGGGTAAGTGACAATGGGTGTGGAATGTCAAGCAAACTGATTCAAAAGATCCTAAAGTGTGAACCAATTGAAAGTCAATCAGGCTTTGGACTAAAAGCTGTGGTGATGAGAATTGCATTGTTTTATGAAATCAAAGAGATTTCTAATATCATATCCATTGATTCCAAAGAAGGGGAATACACAGTGATATCACTGTATCTACCAAAGAAAAACGATTCTATATTATCTTAGTAATTTTGACCACCTATTTCGTAATTTTGTTCACTTATCCTAGAGAGATGATTTATTTATAATATAGATATTCAGTAGCCTATCAGTTTCAGGCAATACAAGCCAAAGCTTAAGGTTCTGAATTGCAACAAAATAAATCATAAGGGAGAATGAGTATGAAAAAAAGAATTCTATCGATGCTGTTACTAGCTGCTCTTTGTGCATCTTTAGTGGGATGTGGAGAGAAAAAAGCAAACAAAGCTTCATCCGATGCGAACGTTACAAGTGCTGAACCTACAGCAAGCGTTGATGCAGATAAGCCAAAGGATACTGGCTCAGAGGAAACAACTCCTGCAGCAAAAGAGAAGACAACAGTTACTATGTGGATCATGCCAAATAGTGGTGAGCCAGAAGCAGATTTAATGAAAGTATTAGAGCCTTTCTTAGCTGCTAATCAAGATATCGAAGTACAGGCAACTGTATTAGACTGGGGTTCAGCATGGACCAAGCTTACAACTGCAGCAACCAGTGGAGAAGGTCCTGATATTACTCAGTTAGGTACAACACAAGTTGCAGCGATTGCAGCAATGGGTGCATTGGATGATTTAACAGAAGCTTATGCGAAATTTGGTGGAACGGAAGCATTCGTACCAGCAACACTTCCTACTACACAGATTTTAGGTCAGGGTGAGGAAAGATACGGAGCACCTTGGTTTATCGATACTCGTGCATTGTTCTATCGTAAGGATGTATGCGAAGCAGCTGGTGTAAACCCAGAAACTGATTTTGCAACTTGGGACAGTTTTAAAGCAGCTCTTCAAAAAATCAAAGGAACAACAATTGATGGAAAAGAAATTATTCCATTAGGAATGCCAGGTAAGAATGACTGGAACGTAATTCATAATTTTGCTCCATGGGTTTGGGGTGCTGGTGGTGATTTTATTGCTGCCGACAATAAAACAAGTATCATTAATGAAAACACAGCATTTGAAGGTGTTAAGTTCTATTCTGAGTTAGCAATTGACGGTCTTATGAGTATGCCTGCATTAGAGAAAAACTCTGCAGAAATTGAAGCAAGCTTTAACGCTGGAGATTTTGCTACCATCTTTACTGGTGCATATGAGATCGCAACATTAAGAAGAGAAGTACCAGAGCTTGCTGAGAATGTTGGTACAGTTCCTTTCCCAGCAGGACCTAATGGAAGATATGCCTTCTTTGGTGGAAGTAATCTTTGTTTATTCAAATCCTCTAAGAATAAAGAAGCAGCTATTAGAGTGTTAGAATTCCTTATGACAACGGATGCACAGGTAGAGTACCAAAAATTATGTGGTAACTTACCAGCAGTAAATGCTGCTTATGAAACTAGCTTTATTGCAGATGAGCCTATGCGTGCAGCATTTAAGGAACAGTTACAATACGGTAAAGCTTATCCATCTGTTGCTGGATGGGGTCCATCAGAAACATTATTACAAACAGGTTTAAGTAATGTGTGGGATAACGTAATGGGCGTATATGGTAATTATGATCCAGCAAGAACAAAAGAATTCTTAGATCAGACAGCAAGTGAATGTACAATGATCTACAACCAGTAAGAGTATTGTGAAAGCTAATGTGAAGTTGTTGCATGCTGTCAGACAGCATAGCAACAACTTCACGAATTGATGCAGGAGGATAAGATTGAAAATGAAACGAAATGCTCAAATAGAAAGTAAATCGAATAAGGGATATAAATTGGGGCTATTGTATCGGATTAAGAAAAACAAATTCCCTTATTTATTAATCATTCCAGCATTGATAGCAATGCTCCTTGTGCATTTTATCCCGATTGTATCAGGACTTACGATGTCATTTCTTAAGTTGAATCAATTTACACTTAAAGAATTTCTCGATGCACCATTTATTGGATTTGATAATTATCGGACGGTCTTGTTCGATTCTACAAGTGTAATGAGATCAGGATTTCTTGATGCGTTAAGAAATACAGCAGTATTTGGCTTGATCTGTAGCATCTTAGTTATCTGTATTAGTCTTTTGTTGGCAGTATTATTGAATCGTAAATTTAAATTTCAAGGACTTGCAAGAACCTTGTTGATGACACCATGGATTGTTCCATCCTTCGTAGTAGGTATGTTATGGGGATTTATGTGGCAACAGGACGGTATCATCAATCGAATATTGGTGGATGTACTTCATATTACATCTGAAAAACAATTCTGGCTAACCGGTCCTGCAGTTATGGTTGCAATCATTATTCCAACCATATGGAGACAGGTACCGTTTGTAATGCTTATGCTGTTGGCAGGGTTACAACAGATACCTGATGATTATTATGAAGCTGCACGAATTGATGGAGCAAATGCATGGCGTAGTTTCAGACATATTACCTTGCCTTTGTTACGTTCCGTATTATCAATTCAAATTCTATATGGAATAATCAATTATGTATACTCTTATAATATTGTATCAATGATGTTTGGTCATGGTGCTGGTTTCCCTGGAAAATACGGTGATTTATTAATGACAAACATTAATCGCAACTCTTTCCAGATCTGGCAGTTTGGACCAGGAGCTGCTGCAACAGTTGTAGTTATGATCTGTGTTCTTGGATTGGTAGCTCTGTGGTATAAAGTATTTAAAACAGATTTGGTGGTGACAGAATGACGAAGGTAAGCACAATATCAAGTTATAAAAGAAGGAAAAGAATAGTTGGCTTATTAGGAAATACTATTGTATGGATATTTGTTGCGTTAGCCATCTTCCCTATCATATGGATGGTGGTAATCTCTTTAATGGAACAGGGAGAAATCGCAACCGGAAGATATGGTTTACCCGATGAGTTTGGTAATTACATTGAAATGTGGGTAAATATAAATTTCTTAAAGTATTTTAGAAACAGCTTTATTGTTTGTGGATCAACTACGGTAATCGCATTATCCATTGCGACCTTAGCAGGATATGCAGTGGCCAGATACAAGTTTCCAGGATCGAATATCTTTGGAGCAGCGGTACTGGCAACTCAGATGGTACCTGGAATCATGTTCCTGCTTCCTCTGTACTTACTATTCATTAAGATACAAGATAATTTAGGAATCCGTATCATTAACACATATCCTGGTATGATAATCGTCTATTCAGCTTTCTTTATTCCGTTTAGTATCTGGATCTTAAGAGGTTTTTTTGCCAGTATTCCTGTCGAGATCGAAGAGGCCGCTATCATCGACGGATGTAGTAAGTTTGGTGCTTTTAGAAGGGTTGTTCTACCGATCTCTAAGGTGGGTCTAATAGCAACAGGAATCTATATCTTTTTAATGGCTTGGGATGAACTTCTCTTTGCGTGGGTATTGACTACCTCCTCTGATGTAGCAACCATTCCTGTAGGTATAAGGTTATATGTAGGTAACTTCCAGAATCGATATGATTTGTTGATGGCAGCAGGTTGCGTGACCACATTGCCAGTTCTTATCATATTCTTTTCACTACAAAAACAATTTATCAAGGGTATGACATCGGGGGCTGTAAAGGGCTAATTTAATATATATACAAAGCAATCCTACGTTTTGTGGGATTGCTTATTTGAGTTTCATCACTTGTAACAAGAAAGGTATTAACTTGCTTTGATAGAGGAGAGGAAGCTTCCATGGAGAAAAAAAATAAGCTGAACAAAAAAATAATCACATTGATGCACATATTGATTGGTTTGTTATGTATTCTTTTGCTGTTTAAGAATTCTGATTATTTAGTACAGAAAGAATCAGAACAGATCAAGAAGAAGCCTCTTGAAATTGAAATTTGGACAATTCATGGTGATATTGAGCGAGCGTTAAGTCAGTCAATAGAAAAGTATAAGAGCCAATATCCAGAGATTGAGTTCAAGGTTAAGGTTTTCAAAAATGAAGTATATCAATCAGCAATTGCAAATGCCATGGTAACCGATACCCTCCCAGATATCTTCTTTAACTGGGGTTATCAAAAGCTGAAATACTATGTGGATGCAGACGTAGTATTAGATATCACAGATTACATAGAAAAAAAAGATATCATAAAAGATATGAAACCTGGTGTTATGGATGGTTTTACCTTTCAAAATCGATATTATGCAATGCCTCTATTCGGATGGAGTGCTTCCTTGTTTTGTAATAGACAAGTGTTTGAACAAAATAAGATACCTTATCCTAGCACCTATGAGGAGTTACTAAATGTAATTGATGAATTCAAGAAGAAAGATATTATACCAATTGCTACTGGTGGGAAAGAGGCATGGCTTACTTCTCTTTATTATATGTCGTTAGTATTGGAATCAGGTACGAAAAACGATGTATATCAGGCAGCAGTTGACATTAAAAAATTTAACTCAGAACCATTTGTTCAAGCTGCAGAACGCTTTGAAAGATTAGTACAGATCAAGCCTTGGCAAGAAAACTATAGTGAAGACGATTCTTATAATGCAGCTTATTTTTTTACTCAAGGAAATACCGCAATGCTGTTGACCGGAAGCTGGGTTTCAAGTGCTATTGATGCCAGTGATTCTATGGTTAAAGGAAATGTTGATGTAATTCCATTTCCAATACAAAATCTTTCACAAACAGTTGGTGGATATGTGGATACCTATGTACTAAGTAAGAATAGTGTTATGTCACAGGACGAGGAATATATTAATCTGTTTCTGGATTTGATGATATCAGTATCAAAGATCTCGTGTAATGACCTTGGTATAGGGCTTCCAGTCTATAATAATTTAGAGGTTGATAAAGAGAAATTTCCTACCTTATATCAATGTAATTTAATTGATAAGGGAAAGGATCACCACCCTGCTTATGATCAAATCTTTGACGCTAATCTGACTAATCGGTATTATGACTTATTATCTAGTTTAATGCTAGGTGAGATCAAGGCAAGTAAATTTATAGAAGAACTATCAAAGGAATAGATTTACTTGTAATATTCATAAGATTGACTAGGGTTTTCATAATATCATATAGTACCTAAGTGGACAAAGATTCAATATAATAATAGAGGAAGTTAAGCTCATGGGGCGAAAGCCTTGTTTGATATGACGTTTATAGGAGGTACCGAAGTGAAAAAAAAGATATTATTATCTAGTATACTGATTTGCTTTTTATTTTCAGCATGCTCAGAAAAGAAAAATGATGTATCAACTAATCAAGATGCAAATCCGGTAATCGTAGAGCAGGAGAATAAGCAAGAAGCAGATGAAAAAGAAACGATAGAACAGGATGAAGACATACTAAGATTTGACTTAGATGAATATGATGAAAAGCTCATGCAAAAAGCGGATGGATGGTCCAATGGAGCAATGTTTGATTGCACCTGGCGAGGTGCCAATATTAGCTTTTCTGATGGAATTATGACCATGAAAATAGATCAAGATGGGGAGAATGCCTCACCAAAATGGTCGGGAGCAGAATATCGTACCAAAGATTTTTATCATTATGGCAAGTATGAAGTATGTATGAAACCAATCAAAAATGATGGAGTAGTATCTTCCTTCTTTACTTATACAGGTCCAAGTGATAATAATCCATGGGATGAAATCGATATTGAGTTTTTAGGTAAGGACACCACGAAGATTCAATTTAATTATTTTACCAATGGAGTTGGAAATCATGAATTTATCTATGATTTAGGCTTCGATGCCAGTGAAGAATTTCATGTCTACGGCTTCGAGTGGTTAGAGAACTCTATTAGCTGGTATGTGGACGGCGTAATTGTTCACATAGCTACTGAGGATATACCATCAACTCCTGCTAAGATTATGATGAACGTATGGCCTGGTACCGGAGTGGATTCCTGGTTAAATTCCTTTGATGGACAGGTTCCACTTAATGCACAATATGATTGGTTTCAATATTCTAAGTAGGGATAATTAGTTAACTTCATATATAATACCCTCATAAAAAGTTCACTCTCTGTGAGTGAACTTTTTTATTCAAAATTATGTCATATTTCCTATTGAATAAAAAGCCCTCCGGGCATGATGCGCAGCTTCGCGCGCGGAACAAAAGTGTGCTCTTTAATTTTAACTATTAATTATAAGGTATCTTAGTGTATAATAAAAATAGATATACTATAATTCCATTATAACTTCAGATTACATACTTGAAATACTTGCATATGTTATAGAGATTTATTCTTGATTAGTTAGAATTAAGGAGGTGTTGAAATGAAAAGGAAAAATTTATTACGTACATTAATTATAGCAACATTAGTTTTTAGTATGACTGCTTGTGAAAAGGAAAAGAATAAGGATACTGTACAAGAATCTGATAAATCAGTTAATATCGTCGAGGATGTAAAGCAGGAGGATGCAAAGCAGGAGGATTTAAAGCAGGATGAGTCAAACTCAAAGATAGTGGTAGACAAAGTTGACCGTTTTGAGAAAGTAAGCATTACTGATTGGCTGGATGAAAACACAGTGATAGCAAGCAAGGAAAACAAGTCACTTGCTAAAATGAGTTTAGCAGAATTATCTGATCAATATCCAACAAGTCTATACTTGCTTGATATCAATACGAAAGAGTATCAGTTGGTAAAGGAGCAAAAGGAAGTATTATTAGAAGGTGCTAGCTTATCTCAGGATAATAAGTTCATGTTATATCATGAGTACTACTTAGGTGATCCTGTATTCTACGTTATGAACCAAGATACCAAGGAGAGTTTTGGAATCATGGGTGATCCAATTGGTGGTGCGATTAGTGCAAAGTGGGCTGACAAAGATACCGTCATTGGTGTAGCCTATAGCGGTGGAGTGTATATTGCAGATACTTCAGGTAAGATTAATCTAGTTGAGGAATTAAAAGAGGAAGCAATCTATTTGATTGAGAAAATAAATCATAATATTTATTACACTACAACAGATAGTGATTCCTTAATGAAGTTGGATATGAACACAAAGGAAAAGGTCAGCCTTAACATAGAAGCGGTATATGATATCATACCTTCTCCTGATACTAAGCAAATGTTAATCCTACAAGCAAATGGATCCAAAGTATCAATGATTGCTTATGATCTTGAAGGTGGTAAAAAAACTGTGATCACAGAAGGTACGGAATTGCACAGTGTTTCATGGTCACCAGATCAAGAAAAGATTGCCTATAGTATGAAGGAAGATGATAATGACAAAGCGGTAAGGAGTTTGTATATCTATGATCTAAAAGCTGATAAGCCTACTATAATTGAGCTTAATACTGAAATTTTAGACACACATTGGAGTCCATTAGGAGAAAAGCTATCTTATACAGAATGGGATGGATCACAAGCTACTAGTAATATTGTTTATCTGAAAAAATAAGGATGGGATGCGCATCTTATGAAAAAGGCGGTGTACATGGGCGGCAAGGGTAAAAATCAGATACTTACAGAAGAGCTGTTTCGTGAACTTTCTATAGCTAACAATTTGGATCAATTTATCCAAAAGCATGAGAATGAGATGAGTAATATCGATTTACCAACCTATCTATATGAGCTTATGGAGAGAGCAAAATTTACAATTGCTCAACTTATTGATAAGGCCAGTATCAGTCGGTCCTTAGCATATCAGATTTTTAGTGGGCAGCGGACACCAAATCGAAATCTTCTGATTCGTCTAGCTATTACTATGAAATTAACCTTAGAAGAGACACAGCGCTTGTTACGACTAGCAAAAAAAGGAGAGTTATATCCTAGAATTCAACGAGATGCAGCAATTATATTCTGCATTCAACATAATTATTCACTTATTGATAGCAATGAGTTGCTGGATAATCTGGGAGAATCTATCTTACTTAAGGAAGATTAGCTCCTTATAAATTTTACTGCTTGGCTATATTAACATATAATAATGCAAAAAATTCCACGTTTTGCAGACCAAACAAAACTCCCTTCTTGATATACTAAATCCATACCAAGGTATTTTGGATTCAGTATTTAAGAAAGGAGTTTTTATGTTATTGGGGAAATGTGATAAATATATCTATCAAAAATTATCAATACTACTTGCTCTGGTACTTGTGATTTCTTTCATATCACCAGCCAAAGTTGTTAGTGCTGCAACTAAGCCAACATTTACTTCCTCTTCACAAAACATATTAGTGGGTGAAACGTCTACTCTTACAATTAAGAACAAAATTGCGGGTGCGACCTATACTTGGAAAAGTAGTAACAGCAATGTAGCTACAGTGAATAATAAGGGAAGTATTACTGGAAAGAGTCAGGGGGAGGCTATTGTTAGTTGCAAAGTCAGTACTAGTAAACAAAGTTATACCCTCAAATGCAATATTTTCGTGAAGAAGCCAGCTACAGACATATTAATTAAGAACAAGATAGATTATATTTTGCTGGGGGAATCTTATGATCTAAATCGCAGCCTAAAACCTGCAAGCTCAAATGATATCGTAACCTGGACTAGTAGTGATCCTTCGGTAATCTCACCGAACGAGATGGGTAAGTTCACTGCTAAAAAGTTAGGCTTTGCTACGATTACAGCGACTACGCTTAGTAAAAAGAGTGATAGTGTTACTATCTATGTTGTTGAGAAAAAATCATTAAAGATTACAAAATCAGATGTAAAGAATGGAAAAGTGAACATAAAGAACCTTAGCTATGGTGATGTAATAATTGATAATAGCGTTGGATCTGCTCAAATCATTTTTAGCAATGTTACGATAGGTGGAACCTTAACCATGGAAGCAGGAGCTGGATATAAGGTTACGACCAATCGTAGTACCATTAACAAGGTTACAGTAATCGATGAAGCTCAATTATCTACCTTTGCTCTTGAGGATGAGAAAGAAAGCTCCAAAGAGACGCCTTCCTTGGTTGCAGGAAAAGGAACTTTGATTGTATCTATTGATACAGAAAGTAATATAAGTGTGAAACAATCCAATGGAGCAACAATTCAAAGCTTTCAGGTTGCGACTTCTCAGGATGGAGCGATTGAGATTCAATTAGAAGGATTTCAGGGAGATCTAGTTATAGACTCACAAAGCGAAGCAAGTATAAAGATTTCGACCACATCTTGCCAAATGTCTTCTGCAACTGTGAAAAGTGCTACGCAAGGACAGATGATTACTTTAAGTGATAACAATGCAGGAACTAAGAAGGCCTCGGTAATCCAGACCATTCATATAGAAGCAAATGCAGCTCTCACTGTTGATGTGAAGGCAGAAGAGGTTAAGATATCAAAGGATGTAAAAGAAGCTGATTTAGTGATATTACAAAATGTAACTAAATTAACAAATGAAGGAGATAAAACGTCTCTTCTAATCAATAGTAAAGTCGAAGAGATTTCATCCCATGGAATAGAATCTTCGTTAGCACTTGGTGGCACTGCACAGGTTCAGACCTTGTCTATAGCAGGTTCAAACTCCAGGGTCGAATTAGAAAAGGGAGCACGAGTTGCTAATGTAAGCTCCACAGCAGATCAAACGAAGATTACTGCCTCGGAAGGATCTATCATTCAAGAAGTTACTACTTACGGTAATGAGTCTACGGTTACAGGGAATGGAACTGTAAAGAAAGCAACTGTTACGGGAAATGATTCCCAGATAGATACTAAGGGAACCATTTTACAAGTTGCTCAGGGTACGACGAATGTTACTGTAAATGGAGTTGAGGTTAAGGAAGAAGATAAGGTGGTGATTGTTACACCAACACCGACAGTGAAAGTAACAGCCACACCAACGCTAAAACCAACGGCTACGCCAACAGTAACACTGACACCATCACCAGCTCCAACAAG
>JAEYWQ010000291.1 GCA_023428885.1 Bacillota bacterium | reverse complement strand
CAGATGGGGCATGGCAATGTGAACAGTGTGAGATTACCACATCTTCGTCAGTACGATTAATGGGTACAGATATTCGGTTATCAAAAACGTAACATTTTCCATCCCAAAGTCTACCCTGAACTTCTTCATCCTTTCCGTAGGTAACGATACCACCAGCTAAGTGATAAACATCTTTAAAACCTTTGTTTAAGAGTACACCCGTTAGCTTTTCGCAGCGGATTCCACCAGTACAATAGGTTAGGATTTTTTTCTCTTTTTTATCAGCTATGGTTTCATCAATCCATTTCGGGAACTCTTTGAAATTTTTTATTTTGGGTTTGATGGCATTTCTAAAATGCCCAATTTCATATTCATAATCATTTCGACCGTCGATTACAAGCACATCATCTTCTTGTAACATTTCATAGAATTCTTTAGGCTTTAAATAGGTCCCAACAATTTCGTTTGGATTTACATCGTCTTCCGGCAGGAGAGTTATGATACTTTTTCGATGTTTTACATGTAATTTTGGAAAGGCATGAGATTCACTTGGATCAATTTTAAAATGAGTGTCTTCAAAGCCTGGAATGAATTTTATGGCTTCCATATATTTATTTGTTTCTTCGATGGTACCAGAACAGGTGCCGTTGATTCCTTCGTGTGAAATTAAAATTCTTCCTTTTAAGTTCATACTTTTACATAATTCCAAATGCTTCTTTGTAAATTCTTCAGGATTCTCTATTGGATTAAATTTATAATATAATAAGATTCTATAGTTTTGAGACATATATTTTTCCCCATTCAACTAATTACAATTAATATGCATACTATTTAATTATAAATACTAGATCTATAAATGTAAAATAGTAATATTTGTAACTCTATTTAGAATTCCTAACATTAAATTGGTTTCCAGACTTTCGGTACGAATAACCGATTGCTGGAGATCTTGTTTTTTACCTTTGGAGCAAAGCGATGTGCGTCAGTTAAGGGGCTAGATATACTATGAAATTGAACTGCTAAACGTGATGATCATAATGAATATATTTTCATGAAAAACCTTGATATTTTTGGCATATGTGATATAATTATTACATAATTATTAATAAATGATGTTAAAAATATTAAGCATCTTGTCTTAGATAAATATTAGTCTATGTTAAAACATATGGCTTATATTATAAGGAGAATGACATGAAATTAAAAAAATATATTGTGTGTATGTTTATCAGTGTTCTTGTATTTCAATGTACCAATATCAATGTGCGTGCTGCTGAAGTAGTACCTACAGTTCAGGAACAATTTAATAAAACAGAAGAAGATTCCAATACGAATGTTACAACGCCAGAAGAAGTAAAGGAAGTAGAAGAAGTAAAAGAAGTAGAAGAAGTAGAAGAAGCTGAAGAAGTAAGTGTAGCTGAGGAAGTAAAGGAAGCTGAGGAAGTAAAAGAAGCTGAAGAAGTAAAAGAAGCTGAGGAAGTAAAAGAAACAAAGGAAGTTAACAAAGCTGAGACAGTAAAAAAAGATAATGCAGTAAAGGAAGTTAAGCAGGTTAAAGAAACTGTCAAGAAATATACTGCAGCAGAATTAAGATTATTGTCAGCAATCATATATTGTGAAGCGAGATCGGAAAAGTACAACGGCAAATTAGCAGTAGGAATTGTAGTAATGAACAGAGTAAGATCCAATCTTTTTCCAGATACTGTGAAAGAAGTAATATATCAGAAATCACAATTCAGCCCGGCAAGAAGCGGATCATTAAAGAAAGCGTTAGCAGAATATGATAAAGGTAAATTTACTTCAGACATGGAAAAAGAATGTATCAAAGCAGCTAAGGCAGCCTTAAGTGGTGTAACAAGTATCACTGTGGATGGTAAGAAGAAAGATTTCAGTAAGTACTTATTTTTTAGTGGTAGGATCAAAGGATATCGTTATCAACTTGGAAACCACCAATTTAAATAGTCTATGAAAGCTAATAGAAATGAATGTAAGCTTTGTTCTTGTACGTTGGTTAAAAATAAACATAGTAAAATGGCCTGAAATCAAAGGTTTCCAGACTTTCAGTAATTGCTGATTGATGGGAACCTTTTTTTATCCTGTACTATGATACTAATCTGATCATGATATCTAAGTCTGGGTTGAGGTGACAATCTCAGATCGTTTGTTTCCAGGGACGGTGAATGTCGAATGCATGGATAACACGCTGCAGCAATAAGATGCTATGAGTGCCAAGTATAAATAGTAACAGCCTTCGAAATTGCACTTACAGCAATAAGGGAATTAATATAGTATGAAGGCTACTTTATTTTATATGAATGGGAGCAAATAGCATAGGTAAAGTATTGTGATTTTTCTATTAAATTGTTACAATGAAAGCATCTAATGAGATTGCCAAAATATCAAATTTTATTGATATACTTGGAGATAAAGTATACCTTATGGAATTTTTCATAAAAGTAAAGGAGTGTGTTATGGTAGATATGGAGCATAGTAAACCATGGGATTCAGATCAGATTACGAGAGACTACTTTGATTCATTATTAGTGGAGATGAGGCATATTGATGCGGTTATACCTTCCACTAAATTTGAACTATATGGGGAGACATTTGATACCCCTATTATGATGGCGGCTCTGTCACATTTGGACAACGTACGGCAAAATGGAATGGTTGAAATGGCCAAGGGTGCCCTTGCAGCAAATGCTGTTAACTGGGCAGGTATGGGCAATGAAGAGGAAATAGCTGCCATAACAGCCACTGGTGCTCGAACTATAAATATCATTAAACCGTATGCTGATAATGACTATATTTTACAGAGAATTAAGCATGCCGAAGATTGCGGAGTTATGGCTGTGGGCATGGACATAGACCATTCTTTTGGAGGAAATGGTAGATATGATGTTGTTTTAGGCGAACAGATGAGATCTAAGACTCTTATCGAACTTAAGGAATTTATAAAATCAACGAAATTACCTTTTATTATAAAAGGAGTACTAAGTGAGCAAGATGCTTATAAGGTTTTAGAAGCTGGAGCGAAAGGAATCGTTGTTTCTCATCATCATGGAATTATGAACTATGCAGTCCCTCCTCTGTACATGTTACCAAAAATTGCAAAAGTAATCGATCACCAAATACCTATTTTCGTTGACTGTGGTATTATAACCGGAATGGATGTATTTAAGTCTCTAGCACTTGGTGCTGATGCAGTTTGTGCTGGCAGAGTAATTATGGAACCCTTAAAGAAAAATGGTTCAGAAGGAGTAAAAGATCAGATTACAAAGATGACGGAAGTATTGGCTGGGATAATGGCAAAAACCTGTTCCAAGGACTTAATGAATATTGACAGGGCAGTAATCTGGCAGAGAAATGGCTGGTAACTGAAATAATCGTTTTTTACCCTTTGGAGCCAAGCTAATTGGGAGGTGCACACTATGGGACAGATTGCGAATCAGATGCTTATAAAAGCAATTTGTAAGATAAAAGAAAAGCTGAAAGATAAGAAAGCAAAAAAAAATAATACTCAAAAATAGCTGCTATAAAGATAACCTGGCATTGCTAGCAACTATTAAAAAGAATGGTGGAATTCTTGCTTCTGCACTGAGAATGAAGGCAGAATCAATCTCATATCCACTCTACTTTACGTAGGTGGTTTTGAATTCTCCTTTGATTTAAGATGATGAAAAGGAGGATTAAGAAAAATGAATCAATATATTACAGGAGCAATTATAAAAGAACTGAGAGAAAAAAACAAACTGACACAATCAGAGCTTGCACAAAGACTGAGCGTATCTGATAAGGCTATTTCAAAATGGGAGACAGGTAAGGGCTATCCTGACATAACATTACTAGAACCAATTGCAAATGTTTTTAATATATCAGTAGCTGAACTGCTCGTAGGAAACACTGTAACTAATAAGAATGTTTCGGCAAATATGATGCGATCAAAATTCTATGTATGTCCTGTGTGCGGAAATAGTATTCATAGCATGGGAGAAGCGGTAATTATCTGTCATGGTATTACATTATATCCCCTAGAGGCGGAGGTTAATGACACAACCCATATTGTGCAGATAGAAAAAGTAGAGGATGAATATTTTGTTACTGTCCATCATGAAATGACGAAACAACACTATATTTCTTTTATTGCAGCAGCATCATCCGACAGAATGCAAATAGTAAAAACATATCCAGAGGGAAATGCGGAAGCGAGATTTAAGATAAATGGTGTAAAAGAATTATATTTCTATTGTAATAGGGATGGGTTGTTTAAGAAGAAACTGAAGTAATAAGATTTAAACAGTTTAGTGAACATTTACGAGCTTAATTTATGATAAGATAGGAAGTTTGGAGGTAGGTTTATATGAATATAAAATTTGATCCAAATAACATCGTTATTAAACTATGCATGAGCGGAATGAGCTTGGAGGAGAAAGGTGAGATCGAAGAGGCATCCACATTGTTTCTTAAGGCATGGAGCGAAGCAAGAGATGATTATGAAAGGTTTATTGCTGCTTATCATTTGGCTCGTCTACAAAAGAGTATTATAGACAAATTGAAATGGTTTGAAACATCTTTACAGGGTGCTCTATATGTAAATGATGATAATGTTAAGAGTGCGTACCCAACATTATATTTAAAGATTGCTCAATGCTATGAAGAAATGGGTGTTTCTGATAAGGCAAAAAGAAATTATGAATTGTCAAATTTATATACGGGTGCTCCTACCGATAAAGGACCATTTTATCATGGGACAAAGGCAGATTTACAGATTGGTGATTTGCTGACATCTGGTGGAAATTCAAATTATAATCATGAATTAAGAATGAACCATATCTATTTTACTGCTAATATAAATGGTGCAGGACTTGCGGCAGCATTAGCAAAAGGAGAAGGAAGAGAACGCATTTTTATAATCCAACCTACAGGTGAATTTGAAAATGACCCAAATGTTACTGATAAAAAATTTCCGGGTAATTTAACACGCTCTTATCGCTCGCTGC
>JAEYWQ010000219.1 GCA_023428885.1 Bacillota bacterium | reverse complement strand
TATGAACATTATTGATAGCTATCTTGGCTCCTTTGGAATTGACTGTGAATTAACCACTTCACAAGCAAGTGCACTCAATATGTTAGTTGCAGCAAATGGTAAATTTTCAAAACCATTTGATTTATTGATCCTTGATTATGATACTCCAACAGATGGAGGCTTTCATTTCATCCAGATCTTGCGTGAAAACAGTAATATTGTAAAGATGCCTAAGATTGTTATGTTGTTACCAATGATGCGGGATGACTTATTTGACAAATTGGATAGTTATGGAGTCGATATTGGTATTGGTAAACCAATCATTCCATCCATTCTATTCAACGGAATCTTGGATATCTTCAAACTAAAGGCTGTAGTTGCAAATCAACCCGAAGAAATTAACAAAGTGCATACAGCTCAGAATGATCCTTCTTGTGTACTGGTTGTAGAGGATAACAAGACCAATCAAATCATTGCAAAATCCTTGCTGGAGCAAGTTGGAATTAAGGTTTTGATGGCATCGGACGGGCAGGTGGGTGTAGAGTTAGTTAGAAAAAATAAGGATAAAATTGATCTGATTTTAATGGATTTACACATGCCGGTTATGAATGGCTATGAAGCCACAGTAGAGATTCAAAAGATATCCAAAGATGTGCCGATTGTTGCAATGACTGCAGATGTTATTCTTGGTGTGACCGAAAAATGCGAGCAATATGGTATTTATCACTATATTAGTAAACCTTTCGATCCTGAACGTTTCATTGCAACCGTAACAAGTCTCATTACAGAAGATAAGAAGCGAAAGACTCGTAATCCTGAGATTCTTGATACTGTTGCTGGACTTAAGAATATTGGTGGTAATAAAGAATTATATCATGAAGTATTACATGAATATTATAAAGAAAATAAGGACACGGCATCACAATTATCAGAAGCTATCCAAATGGAGAGATTTACTGAGGCTATTTCGATTGTCCATAAAGTTAAAAGTAGTTCTGCTAGTATTGGAGCGAAAGCTCTTTATGATATTTCAAAACAACTTCAAAAAACCCTAGAAGAGAAAAAAGTAAAAGAAATTGCAACTTTACACCAGGATTTTTCACAGATGATAAAGAAGATATTAGAAACCATTCACAACGATATATTAAGTAACTAAATAATAATTCGCCTAAGAAAAATTGGGAGGAGAAATATGGTTGCAAAGATTATAGTCGTAGATGACTCAGCCACCGACCGCATGATTATCAAAAATATGATTAGTGAGTATGAAATACTAACTGCGTGCGATGGTTTTGAGGCAATACAAAAGATAAACGAGAATCCAGACATCAGGCTGATGATTCTTGATTTAAATATGCCGAATATGGATGGATTTCAGGTTCTTTCTGAAATGAAAAAAGAAAGATATAAAAACATCCGGACCATTATCTTAACCAATTATGAAGAACTTGAGAATGAAATTCAAGGGTTAAAGGCAGGAGCAGTAGATTATATTAGAAAACCTCTGAACATAGAATCCTTACGAGTTCGGATTGAAAATCAGCTGATGTTATCAAAGATTCAAGAAACAACAGCACAACAGCTGATCAAGAGCAATAATTTGTTTCAAACACTTTTTGAACAAGCCCCGATTGGCATCGCAATAGCTTATACAAGTGAAGCAGATATGAAAGGGGGACAGGAGAACGTAAGCATAAATCCAATGTTTCACAAAATCACAGGAAGAACTGGAGAAGAGCTTTCGCGCATCGGTTGGATTGCCATTACACATCCAGAAGATGTAGATAAGGACATCAATTATTATAAACAAATGATGGATGGTCAAATCAGTAGTTATTCCTTAGAGAAACGTTATATTAAACCAGATGGAACAATTGTATGGGTACATATTAGTTTAGCTCCATTGGAAATAAGGAACAATATAGTTCATAGCCATATCTGCCTGATACAAGATATCACAGAACGTAAACTTGTAGAGGATGCCTTAAAAGAAAGTGAACGTAGTAAATCAGTACTTCTTTCTAATCTGCCAGGGATGGCTTATCGATGTAATTATGATCGCCAATGGACAATACAGTTTGTGTCAGATGGCTGTTATGAAGTTACTGGATATCGTCCAGAGAGCTTGCGCAATAACAAAGAAATTAGCTTCAACGATATGATTGCAGAAGAATATCGTGAACTTCTATGGGAAAAGTGGAAGAAGGTACTGAAAAAAAGAGGAACCTTAGAACATGAGTACGAGATCATTACTGCTTGGGGAAAGCGTAAATGGATTCTGGAGATGGGTCAAGGAGTTTATAAGCAAAACGGAGAAGTGGAAGCCTTAGAAGGGATTATCATTGATATCACAGAGCGGAAAGAACAGGAACTTAAGCTAAAGTATGCCAGTGAACATGATCCCTTGACTGGTTTGTTCAATCGAAGGTATTTTGAAGAATTTTTGAATAAAGAAAGCAAACTTCTTAATCACGATATAAAAAAAGCAGTTCTTATACTAAATCTTCGAAAATTCAATAACTTAACCTTGATTTATGGCTATAATCATTCTGAGAGTCTTATCAGCGAATTAGCACGTCGATTATTGGCGTTAACTCATAGGGATTGCCAAATTTTTCATATATCTATTGATCGATTTGCTTTTTTTATTCAAAACTATCAAAACTGTGATGACTTAAAATTATTATGTTCACAAATATTAATGATCATTGAGAAGATGCAGATGTTAAGCAACATAGGTGGTAGTATTGGTGTATATGAGCTGGATGAGTTTAGCTATAATGCTGAAAACATCTTACGCAATGCATCCATAGCCGCAACACGGGTGAATGGGCAGAAGATGCTAGAGTATTGTTTCTTTGACAATACATTAAAATCCCAAGTAATCCGTTCCAGTGAGCTCAAGGATGAACTTTTTCTTGCTGCATATGATAAAATGGACGAGAGTATTTATCTAAACTATCAGCCAGTTATTGATTCAAAAACCAATCAAATATATGGCTTTGAAGCACTCGCTAGAATGAAAAGTAAAAAACTCGGCATGGTCTGTCCAGCTGAGTTTATACCAATTGCAGAAGAAATACTATTAATTATACCGATTGGTAAAAAAGTTTTATACATGGCAGCTGATTTTCTAAAAACATTGGAAGATCTTGGATATGTTGACATCAAAGTATTTGTGAATATCTCCGCGATTCAATTACATCGAGATGAGTTTTATGATGAAATACTGCAGTTGATTAAGGATACACAAATTAATCCTAAGAATCTTGGATTAGAAATCACAGAATCCATCTTTTCTAATGAATATGAGTTTATTAATGAAAAGCTGAATAGATTAATCGAGCTTGGTATAGATATTTCTATTGATGACTTTGGTACAGGTTATTCCTCCTTGGCAAGAGAGCGAGAATTAAATGTGAACTGCTTAAAGATTGATAAGTATTTCTTGGATAAGTTACTCACTATCAATGTTGAGGAAGCAATTACTGGTGATATCATTTCTATGGCACACAAGCTTGGTCATTATGTCATTGCAGAAGGTGTGGAAGAGGAAGTTCAAAAACAATATTTAATTGATCATCAGTGCGATTACTTACAAGGCTACCTATTCAGCAAACCATTAGACTCAAAGGATGCAATTGATTTATTGAAGAAGACGAATCAACAATAGAGTTAAGTAAGACAAAGTCCAAAATATATATGGTAACATCCCTCTAAAGTAGACATGTACAAGACTACCGTAGAGGGATTTTTTCTGTGGTTTTATAGATTATTAAGTCCACCGGCTAGATAATCCAGGGCAGCCATATCAATGATATTGAATTCCTTTAAAGATCTACTGTAAGTAGCTCGTGCTAGTTTGGAATATCCGCATCTTTCATAAAGTCTGCCTAATTCCAATAGTGCGTTGTTACATTCCACCTGATCTAATAGTATAAGATAAGTTTCAAACTGTTCAAAAGCCTGCAACTTAAGAAGTTTTTCGAGGAAATCTATTAGAATCATTAGTAGTTCATAAGAGTATTCCTGATGAAATTGCATATCGTAGATATTCTTATATACTTGATATACATTTGCGTTCCCTTTGCTTTTTAACTGATTAAGTATGCTAGGTAGCTCTATCGTGTTCACAAGAATACCAAGGATAAATAAATAGGTCAAACATTCAATATGCTGTTTCTTTTGTGAAGATAGTGATAGAACCTGATTAAAGTAGCAAGCTGCAGTTGAAAAATCCTGCTGATAAAACATCAGTTTTCCTTTGAGAAAGAACACATAATCATTATTAGTATCAAGTGATGAGAATATAGAAGCAGCATGAGTATAGAGTTGCTCAGCAACTAGAATATCTATACATTCACATAAATTAGTTGAATCCTTCTTCTTAACGATATGAATCAGGTCTGAGACGACTTTATCTTTATTCTGATAACATTGATTTAAGAGATGTCCAAGCTCATAGAGAATGAAGCTGTTATCCTTTTGGTAATGATAGGCCTTGAATAAACATTCAATCGCTGATTCTAAGTCGTATAACTGCTTATAGATCATAGCTTTACATTGGTAAGGAAGAAAGGTAGTACTTCCATGGATGAAGGTCAGATTCGGTGGAGATGGGTTCATTTGAATGCACTGATCAAAGGCTGATAAGGCCTTGGTATATTGATGCATATGATAGTAAGCCAATCCGGTGCAATATATAATGTCTGTGAAGTCTGGGAACATATTATGAGCCTCTATGGCTAAATGAAGAGATTCTTGATTGCGACCTAAATAGGAATAACATAATACCATACGAAGGTATAGATAAGCTGTAAAGGCGGCCTGATCCTTAAGATTTTGCTTTGCCTGTTGATAAAACGTTAATGCAAGGTCATATTGTTCCAGTGCAGCATATTCATTACCAAAGTTAAATAATACAAAAGCATTACTAGGATCTGTTTCATACTGTTTTTGGAGTAGTGATAGGTTTCGAGAACGTTTCCCTTTCTGGTCAACTACCTCTGCCAAGTAACCGTAATGGTGAATTATGATAGGAGAGAACTCACAAGATAAGGCTTGATCTGGGTGCTCGCAGGAGACTACTTGTTCGTGGATTGCACCTTGAAAGCAAAATCCTTGATGATTACGGAATATACGGAGAGAATGATGAATGGAATATTCCTCTTCTTCTAAGAGGCCAGTATAATTATAAATGGTAACTATGAAAGCATCTAATGTTGTATCTAAGAGCAAGGTCATAAAATCACTTTTCTTGCTATGAAGGATCATTTCATCGGCATCCAGGATAAGGATCCAGTCACATTGAGCAAATGAAAGAGAATAATTACGTGCTTTCGAGAAGTCATCCTCCCAAGGATAGGAATAGAAACTTACATGATAATGCTCGCATATTTCCTGAGTTTTATCAGTTGATCCCGTATCAACAACAATGATTTCGTCCACAATATCTTTCACACTATCAAAACACTGTGCAAGATAGGTTTCTTCATTTTTAACTATCATACATAGACTTATGGAGGGAGTAGGGTTCATGAAAATCTCGATCCTTAAATTTAAGTTGCAGTACTAAGGTATGCATGAAGGAGAAAGAAAGTGAAATAAATGATTAAGTGTTGCTATAGCTACCAAATAACTATATTACTTCGGTTATAATACCTTCAGGAGATAAGAAATACGAAAACATAGGAAAGAAATTAGGAGGCAAGTTATGAGCGCATTTTTAGGACCAATTCATTTTTGGATGTACAATAAAATTCAAGTACAACAGCAGATTGTTGAGGGATTATTAGAGATTAGCAAGGAGAGTATCCCAGGGTTAAAGAAAGAACTTGATGACCTGTATGGAGAATCTGAAACAGCTCCATTAGAGGAAATCATTGATGAAGGTAACATACATGGCTGGTTACAAAGTAGAGTAAGTCAAGTTGAATATAAGCTGGCTTATACTGTAACAGAAATTCTAAAGCATGATTCAGACCAGCTTGCTAGAATTCAGGAAGTCTTTGAGGAAAATGGTAAGAAGATTGCAGCATCAGTTAAAATATCCAGTGCTTCCCAAGCATTCAAATTAATGAATGACAGTTTATTGGATGGTATGCCTTGTGATCATGTGAATAGCGTCATAAAAGAAAGTGATGATGAAGCTGTATGGAAGAAAAACTCCTGTGTTCACAGCTTGTATTGGGAGCAAGTTGCTGGGAAGGTAGAAATTTATTATCAGCTAAGAGATTGTTATCTAGCAGGCTTGTTATTTGCTTCTTCTTTTGCATATGAAAAGATTGATAAGAATACAAGTCGTTTCGTGAAGGCATAACAGATAGGATTAGGGAGCGGCTTAATTAAAGTTGCTCTTTATTAAGGAGGACAAAAGATGATTACTTTAGAAAATATGAATCGACTGGGTAAGGAATACTGTTGCAAAAAGCGCCACACCCGGTCAGCGCGGAACAAGGTGTCTGCCTGGCAGACACTTTGTTCATTTTTGTCTTGCTGAAACTGGAAAACGAAGTATAATGTAGTAAAGGGAGGTAGTTATGCAGGAGAGAAAATTCGCACTATTAATTGATTCGGATAATATATCAGCAAAATACATCAATGCAATCCTTGACGAGATGCAAAAGTATGGAGTAATAACCTATAAGAGAATCTATGGAGATTGGACCAATAACCAGACTTCCAAGTGGAAGAATGAGTTATTGGAGAATTCTATTATTCCGGTACAGCAATTCAGTAATACAGTAGGAAAGAATGCAACAGATTCAGCTCTTATCATCGATGCGATGGACATCCTCTATACCGAAAACGTGGAAGGATTCTGTATTGTATCCAGTGATAGTGATTTTACCCGTTTAGCTAGCCGTCTTCGTGAATCCGGTATGATAGTCATCGGAATGGGAGAGGATAAAACGCCTAGATCATTTCGGGCAGCATGTAGCGTTTTTACGAACCTAGAGATACTAATTGATCAGGAGATTCAGGAAAAAGAGGTTGTAAAACCTGTGGTTACTTCTCCGGTGGCGATCAAGGTGAAACGGCAGCAGGAACCTGAAAAGCCAATCTTAGATATACAGGATAATAAAATTAGCAAGCAAGTCATTGAGAGTGCAATTGTCAGTATTATCACAGAGAATGAAAATCAAGGTAAGACCACAGATCTGGGCATGATAGGAAATCGTCTTGTGAATAAATTTCCTGACTTTGACGTACGTAATTATGGTTATAGTCTATTATCGAAGTTCTTAGAGGAGTTTACCAGTCTTGAACTGATAAGAACGAATAATATAGTAACCATTGCGCTTAAAGATAATAAAACAGCATTCGAAGAGATGAGTCAATATGTCTTAAATCTAATTAATTCTCAGAGCCAAAAGCAAATGGGCTTAAGTGAATTAAGTAATAAATTACATCTAAAAAATAAAGAATTCAATGTAAAAGATTACGGATATTCAACGTTTTCAAAGTTTATACAAAGCATTGACCAGATAGAAATTATAGAGAATGGCAAGACAAAAAGAACCGTTCGATTAAAGAAAGAGGAGACTTAAATGATTAGCACAATAAGCAGAGAAGAAGCATTTAAGCTTCTAAAGAAATACAATCAAGAACCATTTCACATCTTACATGCATTAACTGTGGAAGGTGTTATGAGATGGTTTGCCAACAACTTAGGTTTTGAGAAGGAAGTTGATTATTGGGGTATCGTAGGTTTGTTACATGATATTGACTTTGAATACTACCCAGAGGAGCACTGTATCAAAGCACCTGAGTTGCTACGGGAGGCTAAAGTATCTGAAGAAATGATTTACTCAATTTGTTCCCATGGTTATGGTATCTGCGTGGATATTGAACCAAAACATGAGATGGAGAAGGTTTTATTTGCCACCGATGAATTAACTGGATTAATTGGAGCATCAGCTAAGATGCGCCCATCGAAAAGTGTTATGGATATGGAAGTCTCCAGTCTTAAGAAGAAGTTTAAGGATAAGAAGTTTGCTGCAGGCTGTTCTAGAGATGTGATTGAACAGGGAGCCAAGCTACTTGGTTGGGAGTTAGAGGATTTATTCCTCAAGACGATTGAAGCAATGAAATCCTGTGAAGAAACTGTTTTACAGGAAATGTTAGAATAGCCACTACAATATCATCATGCTGCATAACATGTTGCTGTGAATGAGCTTGGAGTGAACAGTAACAC
>JAEYWQ010000110.1 GCA_023428885.1 Bacillota bacterium | reverse complement strand
ATCCAGGCTGAAGGAATATAAGTTGCGGCTGTTTTATGCAAGTCCTGCCTATCAGATCCGGCAGAAGCGGCAGCTTCTTACGGATATGGAGCAGAAGCTTCAGAACCGAATGAATCAGCGTCTGAAGGAGAGAAGACATCGGCTGGAATTATTTATCGCCCGATTGGAGGGACTGTCACCGCTTTCAAAGCTCAGCAAAGGTTATGCTTTGGTGGTAGGTGAAAATAATAAGCCGCTGCAGAGCATCAAGGGTGTTTCTCCCAAGGAGCTGCTGACAGTCTCCTTACTGGACGGGGACATCAAAGCAAGAGTGGAGGAGACCCTGGAGTTGCAGAGGGGAATCTAAATTGCAATAGCCGTAAATCAACGGCTATAATATATTGGGCAATTCAGGCAGTTAGTGTTTGCGCCGCGCACACAGATTTGCGATAAGAAAAAGCAGCGCAGAAATGAGGTAGAATGGATAAAAGTATGAAAAGGATGCCAATCTTGTTTATCGGTCATGGATCTCCAATGAACGCCATTGAAGATAATGAATATACAAGAAATTGGTCAAAGATTACAAAAGAAATTCCTACTCCAAAAGCGATACTTTCTATATCAGCACATTGGTATACCGAAGGAAGCAAAATTACAGATGCAGTGAGCCCTAATGTGATTTATGATATGTATGGTTTTCCAGAAGAACTCTATAGGGTAAATTATCAGCCAAAGGGAGCTCCTGAATTAGCACATAAGACGAAGGATCTGATCTCTAGAGAGGTAACGATTGATAATAGTTGGGGCTATGATCATGGAACTTGGTCAGTCCTTTGCCGAATGTACCCTAAAGCTGATATACCAGTATATCAACTTAGCGTAGACCATAAGGCTAGTGCAAAAGAGCATTATAAGATGGGTCAAGAAATCTCTAGTTTACGTGAAGAAGGAGTACTGATCCTGGCTAGTGGTAATGTTGTCCATAACTTATTTAGGATTAACTGGGAGATGGATGGTGGTTATCCTTGGGCAGAGGAATTTGATCATTATGTCAAGGATAAGATAGAACGAAGAGATTTCCAAAAGCTAATCCACTATGAAAAGGCAGGAAAATCTGCAGAATTAGCTTTCTATACACCGGAACATTACTACCCTTTACTTTATATACTAGGTGCTGTCAAGGATGAGGATAAATTGACGGTGTTCAATGATTCCTGTCTTATGGGATCTTTATCGATGACTTCTTATCTATTTAAAGAGTAATACCAAAGCGGATAGGGAGAAGTGCAAGACCAAAGGATAAAAATACAATAGCGATATGGGGACTGGGTTGCTGTCACAGCTGTGACATCAACCCAGTCTCTTTGTGGTCTATTCTATGTGGCCTATCCTTGATGCCTATCCTTGATGCCTATCCTTGATGCCTATTCCTATAGCCTATCCTTGCAGCCTATTCCTATAGCCTATCCTTGCTACCTGTTCCTATAGCCTACCCTTGTCACTCCCCTTGCTACACCCTTGCCACTATAACAAACCCACCCTTGCCTACAAGTCATTAGGAAAAGTTGTTGTCAAATGATATCAAGATAACTATAATGGACATAAATAGAAGTCACCATATTATAATACTGATCTTGAAGAAAATTGATTATGTAAGTAGATAAACTGATTTGTCCTAATTGTAATATGGTATGTGAAAAGATAAGAAGAGGGAATAAGGAGATACAACTAATGAAATTTTATTATGCCCCATTAGAAGGGGTTTCAGGATATATTGTTCGTAATGCTCATCATAAATTTTTTGACTCTGTGGATGCCTATTTCTCACCATTCATTGTAGCCAATCAAACTGATAGTTTTAAAACCAAGGAAATCAACGATATCTTACCAGAGCATAATGAAGGTATTGTGTTGATCCCTCAATTATTAACCAACAATGCAAAGGACTTTGTACATACCGCCAAAAAGATTCAGAAGCTTGGATATCAAGAGATTAATCTTAATCTGGGATGTCCTTCTGCTACCGTTGTATCCAAGAAACGAGGTTCAGGTTTCTTAGCATATACTGATGAGCTGGATGCTTTCTTAGATGAAATATTTACAAATACGGATATGACAATCTCAGTTAAAACAAGACTTGGGAAAGACAGTCCAGAGGAGTTTTATCAATTGATTGAGATTTATAATAAGTATCCTATGAAGGAATTGATCATTCATCCAAGAATTCAAAAGGATATGTATAAGAACAAACCTAATCTGGACATTTTTCAAGCTGCTTTGAACACAAGTAGGAATCCAATCTGTTATAATGGAAATATATTCACAGCCAATGACTATGAGGAATTTACGAAGGCCTTTCCAAGTGTGGATACCATAATGTTAGGTCGAGGATTAGTGGCAAACCCTTCTCTTGTGTTAGATATTAAAAAGGAGAGAAAGCTTACAAAAGATTTATTAAAAGCCTTTCATGATCAGGTTTATGCAAGCTATAAAGAAATTTTATCTGGAGATAAGAATGTATTGTTTAAGATGAAAGAATTATGGTTTTACATGGTTTCCATGTTCTCCAATTATGAAAAGTATGAAAAGAAGATAAAAAAATCGGAACGGCTTAAGGATTATGACGAAGTTGTAGCAAAGTTACTTAATGAGCAAGAGATCTTAGAATCGGGGAAGTACGCTCATTAGGATAAAGTAAAATAGGAAGGATGTGAAATGGTGCATATTTGGAAACCGCCTCGTTAATCTTATGCTAAATTGTGGACACGACCTCCACCATCAACATAACTTTTCAATGATGTTGATAAAATGGAGGTTAAGATGAAATCACAATATCGTAAGAATATAATTTTTTTGTATGTTTTTTCCTTTTTTAATGGATTTATCATGGCATACGTAATTG
Organism: Bacillota bacterium; assembly: GCA_023428885.1. Classification (GTDB taxonomy): domain Bacteria; phylum Bacillota; class Clostridia; order Lachnospirales; family Lachnospiraceae; genus Lachnoclostridium. The sequence goes on along the minus strand of JAEYWQ010000110.1, from coordinate 1,664 downwards.
AACGCTTATTTTGGGCAGAACGTGGCATGAGCGTTAACATGGTTGTATCTACTGAAATACTATATAGTATCATTGTGGTGCTGCTTGAAGTACCTTCTGGGATATTAGCAGATATCTTTGGAAGGAAAAGAATGATGCTTGGTGTTGGTCTGTTATTTAGCTTGTTTGCTGATCGTAGTATCTTTTATGGATTTTGGTCCTTGGGAATGATATGTCTTGTGTATGGACTTATTAACTTTATATGGATAAAAGTTCGTACATAATGAGAAAAGGCAGTGGTTTGAGAGATACAAACCACTGCCTTTTCTATTCCTTCAATACTTCCTTAATCCATGGAGTTACTGCATGCTCACTCAGAGGTCTGGAATAATAATACCCCTGTATCTTATCACATCCGTAATTTCTCAAATACTCTGCTTGTTCTGAGGTTTCTACCCCTTCTGCAACAATCGTCAGATTCATCTTATGACCAAGATCAATGATGGTATCTGCCAGATTGAGTTCACAGTATGGACCGGTAATATCATCGATAAACAATTTATCCACCTTCAGCGTGGTGATTGGAAGGTGTTTTAGATATGCTAGGGAGGAGTAACCGGTACCAAAATCATCTAAAGCAATTCTAACACCGAAAGCCCGTAGTTCCTGAAGCTTCTCGGAAATTAACTCAGTAGATTCCATAATAATGGATTCTGTAATCTCAAGTTCAAGTAATTCAGGTGTAAAGGAAAGTTCAGATAAAATGTTTTTCACCATGTTGACAAAATTTTCTTGAAAAAGCTGAACTGCGGATATATTCACTGAAAGATTATACTGTCTATTGTTTTGACAATTTAATTCTTGTATATATCGACATGAGGATCGTAAGATCCATTCTCCAAGTTCTATGATGAAGCCAGTTTCTTCTGCAATGTGAATGAACTTAAAAGGAGAAAGCATACCGAGTTCAGGACTGTCCCAGCGAATTAATGCTTCAAATCCATCTACGTCAACGGTTTGAGTTACTATCTGTGGCTGGTAATAAATCTGGAATTCATTATTGTCTATAGCTTTCTTAAAGTATTTCTCAATATTGATTCGTTCAAGTACTTCTTCTTGAATTAATTGATTGAAATAGAATACGCCATTTTTACCATTTTCTTTTACCTTGTACATAGCCATATCAGCATTTCCTAATAGTGTGTCAACATTGCCACCGTTCTCTGGATAGAGTGCAACACCGATACTAATGGTTATGGATAGGGTATTTTCTTGTATCTTAAAAGAAGTAGAGAAGATATTGATAACTTCTTGAGCAAACAAGTCTACTTGATCTTTGTTCTCTATGTCATAGATAAAAAATACAAATTCATCTCCACCTAAACGAATTAATATTCTTTGTTCAGAACATAAGGATTTAAGTCGGCAGCTGATTGCTTTGAGTAATTCATCTCCCATTGCATGGCCTAAGGCATCATTAACAAATTTAAAATTATCAATATCAATGAAAAGCAGCGCACTTTTTGTTTGAGAACTGCTAAGTTTTTTCTCGACTTCTTCATACAAGTAAAGTCGATTGTAAAGTTCGGTTAAACTGTCGTGATGAGCGAGTCGATATAGTTTTTCACTGTTTTCTCCTAATTGCTCATGAGCAGCTTCTAATTGAACGTAATTATTACGAAGTT
>JAEYWQ010000109.1 GCA_023428885.1 Bacillota bacterium | reverse complement strand
AACAGATCCGTGAGCTTTCCTTATCAACAAAGGGGTTAGTTGATGGGATTGACTATAGTATCAAAGCCCTCTTAGAAAGTATTAATAAGGTAAAGGCAGAGATTCAGGCTTCTATAGTATCAAGTTCTGAAAATTATCAAAAGGTGATGGATGTTCAGAATAATATCGCTCAGGTAAATGAATGCACCGAAGATGTTAAGAATTTTAGTAAACTGATTATTGATGGACTAAATAACACAAGCAAACAGATTAATGGTGCAGCCAAGGGCATTGGTTCAATCTCAGATGTTGTTGATGACTTTGGAGATAAGATCGAAATCCTAAACGATAAGATGAGTACAAAGTCCACTATCTTATGTGGTGTAATTAATTTCTTACAACAGATGGAGAATATGTTGGGAGAAATTGTGAATAAAAGAGGATAAAGATAAGCTAAATGTCGGTTGGTACTTTGTACAAACCGGCATTTTTCATCAATATAGATTTGTAATGAATTATCGATCAAAAGGCACTACTTCATCTTGATACCTATATTTTTTTAAATACTATGTTGCATTAATAAATAGCTTGTGATAATATATAGAAAACATTATAATATAGATAGATAGAGATAGGATTACCTTGAACAGAGGGGAGGAGTGACATGAATGCTCAATTTAAAAAAGGTGCACTGGAATTGTGCGTGCTTGCACAACTAGAAGAAGTTGATTGCTATGGATATGAGTTAACAGAAGCAATTTCATCAAGAATGGAGATTGCGACGGGAACCTTGTATTTGGTATTAAAGCGGTTAAAGGATGAGGAATTGTTAGAAACTTACTTGGTTGAATCAGCAGAAGGACCTGCTAGAAAGTACTATCACATCACAGAGAAAGGGAAAATATATTTGATATCCCTGAAGAAGGAATGGTTGGAATTTGTTGAAGCAGTCAACGTATTAATTAATAAGAAGCAGGTGAAGGGAGAGTTATAGTATGAATCGTAAGGAGTATATGGAAGAATTAAGGCTTGCATTAGCTAAGGTTGATAAGGATCTAAGGGATGAAATTTTAGAGGATTATGAAGAACATTTTGAGAACGGAACAAAGTATGGAAAAACAGAACAACAGATTTGCATTGAACTAGGAGATATCAAGGAACTAATCAAAGAATTGGGCCAGTTTGAACAAGAAATTACGAAGCAACCTCAAAGAAACATAGAGCAAAAAGAGGAAGCTGTGATTTCGAATCAGTCACAATCCCTTCCAGTTAGGCAAATCATCGTGAAAGCTTTATTTGCAGATGTGAATATTACAAGGTCTCACAATACTAAAATCGAGGTAAACTGTCATCATGATGGAGATCGAAAACAACAGATGATCTACCGCTTCAATTCTTGGCAAGATGGGGAGTGCATTTATGCTGAGGTGGTTCAAGAGAATAGTAGTACTGGATTTTTTAACTTTTTAAAGACACCTCAGATGCGAATTGATATAACAGTTCCAGAGAATTTTCCAGTGTTAGATGTCAATTCTGCAAGCGGCAATATAGATGTGACAGGTCTTAAAGTGGATAATACCAAGCTAATCACATCAAGTGGAGATATTCAAATAAATGGAGTAACGGGTAATCATCTAGTTTCTAAGAGTCAAAGTGGAGATGTTGAGTTGCAAAATTGCTCAATTAACATTATTGAAGTACAAAGCAAAAGCGGAGATGTGGATATCCGCAGTATAAAGTCGGAAACTTTAATAGGGCACAGCATAAGCGGTGATGTGAATATCAATGATATCAATTTCCAGCAAATCGAAATTAACTCCACCAGTGGTGATTTAGATGGTTCTAACCTGATTGGGAATAAATTATCTGCCAATAGCAAAAGTGGTGATATCAATATGAATTCAACAGTGAAGGAATGTGTTACGAAAACCATCAGTGGCGATATCACATGGAACGCATATGGTGATATCAATCTTTTTGCAGACTCTATCAGCGGCGACATTGACATTAGCTTAAATAATCATGGGAATGGATATGAAGCTACAGTGCAGAGTGTGAGTGGTGAGGAACACTTATTCTTCTCTAATGAGAGTCACAACTTCTATAAGAGTGGAAAATATATCTTTGGTAATGCTGGAAGCAAACTAGCGGTAAAAACAACATCAGGTGATATTGAAATTCGAGGCTAAGTTGAATAATAAAGCAAACACGTGCGGTATCTTAAATTATATAAGATACCGCACGTGTTTGTCGTTGATAGTAAATGCAAAGCAGACTCTCTTTGTTCGATTTTCATTATGTTTGCAGTCCTCGTTGATTGTAGGAGCTTTTAATAAGATAAGCTGTGATTTCTTCTGAGCTAGTTTGACTCGTAGGTAAATCGCACACTAATGTATTATTGGATAACACACCAACTCGATCACAGATTCCCATAATCTCATCAACATCCGAGGAGATATAGATAACTCCTGCCTTTTTCTTTGTCATATCATTAATGAAGTTGTAGATATCGATTTTACTTGCTAAGTCAATACCGCGGGTAGGCTCGTCTAAGATAAATATGTTAGCCCGGCTCATCATCCATTTGGCAAAGAGTGCTTTTTGAAGGCTGCTTTCACTATAGGACAAGATGCTTTTATGAAAATTCTTGGGTATGTTGATTTTTGTTATGTAATCAGAAACATCTATTATATATGTATTCTTACAACTTAACGCTAGAAGGAATAAGCTGAAGTTTGGGTTTGAAGTAACGCCGAATTCCCTATTCCTTCCTCAGCTCATTGGAATCGTAGTTGTAATCAATGCATTTACGTTTGCGTTAGCTTCCTATAAAGGAATACCTATGGTGTTAATCATTGTGATTGTATTGGTTATCATTTATTCTTTTGTGACTATGAAGACCATTCCAGGCAGACATATTTATGCATTTGGTGGTAATGCGAAAGCTGCACAACTGTCAGGAGTCAATACAAAGAAAGTAATGTTTGCAGTCTATGCCAATATGGGAGTATTGGCAGCACTTGCTGGCATCATATTTACAGGGCAACTAAATTCTGCAACTCCTAAGTCAGGCGTTAACTTTGAATTGGATGCTATTGCTGCTTGTTTCATTGGTGGTGCGTCTACCTCAGGTGGTGTAGGAACCGTGGTAGGAGCTATGGTTGGTGGTTTGCTTATGGGAGTTTTAAATAATGGTATGTCTATCATGGGTATCAGTATCGATTGGCAGCAGGCAATCAAAGGTTTTGTACTTCTAGGTGCGGTAGCATTTGACGTATATTCAAAATCGAAATCAAAATAAGTAAGCATGCATATAGAGTATCACCTTAGTGTAACCTTTAAAGGATAAAACTTAATAAGGGAGATCTTTATGCGCATATTTATAGCAATTAATTTCCAGGATCCATGGATAGAAGAATTAACACATACCATATCAATTCTACAGAAGCACTCATTAAAAGGCAACTTTACCCGGAAAGATAACCTTCACCTAACGGTAGCATTTATTGGTGAAGTTGCCGGGGATCGGATCGATGAGCTAATTCATACGATGAAGAAGGTATCATTCCACCCTTTTATTATGGAGTTGTTGGATCTGGGCCAGTTTCGTTATCAGGGTGATGTATTATATTATCGGAAGGTAACTTGTTCTAAGGAACTTACAAGCTACCGATCACACCTGCTTGAAGAATTGAAAGGTGCCAATTTCTCAGTGGATGAGAAGGAGTTTGTCCCACACATCACCTTAGGAAGAAAATGCCTTATGAAGGAGGGTTTTACAGACATTGATTTTAACCAATTACTACTGTCAAAGAGTATGATAGTTCATGAGATATGTTTGATGAAATCGGAACAGATCAATGGCTTGTTAACCTATACAAAGCTTTATGGAAGGAAAGCTATACTAGAATAATAAATATGAACTTCTGGCCTGTGGTATGTGCACATACCACAGGTATTTTTCTGCTGGTCTTTGGTATAAATTACAATAATTATTATATAAAGTGCTGAATATAAATAAAAAAATATAATATTTATTGACATAATTTACAATGAGTGTTAAAATTTTATCAAAAACAATTGTGTTATAGTGGTATGACCACAATATAATTACATGTAGGAAGGGAGTTTCTATGTTTTCTTTTAATTATGATAGCGGTGCATCCGCTCTTTCAGTCTGGCTTGTCTGGATAGCTGTATTTGCTGTATTATTTCTTCTTAATGAGGCAACAAGAAGAAATACAGTGGCTGGATTTGTATGCTTTATTGTAATGCCAATTGTACTATCTGTTTTATGGTTTACTGTACTAAGTGATACTACTTATACAGACTGGTTCCATATTGCTAAGGTTTATTCAGCAACTGCAGGATGTATTGGATTTTGGTGTATTCGTCATTTACATGGAGTTAACAAAAAGACTGGTAAAGAATGGCGTCTTTCTACCAACAAGATAGCACTTAGCTTTCCAGCCTTAATCCTTGCGGTGAATATCTGTGAAGCAGTAATCCGTGATATCGAGGTGGGACTCAATTATGCAGATGGTGCTATACTTCCAGATGGAACCATGTATGTACTTGGGGGTCCATGGAACTTTATGAATGCAGCAGCAGGTGTTCTTAATATCATAACAATAACTGGTTGGCTTGGTATCTGTATTCGTAAGAAAACAAAGACAGATAAAAGTCGTGATATGATGTGGCCAGATATGTTATGGTTCTGGATTATAGCATATGATCTTTGGAATTTTGCTTATACATATAATTGTTTACCAGGACATGCCTGGTATTGTGGATTTGCTTTATTATTAGCTCCGACTCTATGTGCATTTACTGTTGGTAAGGGAGCTTGGTTACAGCATCGTGCACATACCTTAGCAATCTGGTGTATGTTTGCTCAGACAGTACCAGCTTTCATAGATAAAGGCAAATTTGCAGTATCTTCCACCTACAATGAAACAATCATGTTTATCATTAGCTTGGCAGCCTTACTATCTAATGTGGCAGTTTTACTTTTCATGATTTATAAGGTTGTAAAGACGAAGCGTAATCCATATAAAGCAGAGCTCTATATCGATATGAAGAAGTATCAAGAAGTGAAGGCATTAGCCGAATAAATAGATCTTTAATAAGACAATGAAAAAGCTAAATACAGTTCGCTGTGTTTAGTTTTTTTGTTGTTGGAAACATAAGGTTGAATAATAAATAATTATGGGAAAATTTACAATTTTAATTTGACATATCCAATATTTAACAGTATTATTAATATAATAGTTTTAAATATAAAAGATCAGGAGGTGAAATTATGGGAGATAAAAATCCAAAGAAGGCTCCAAAAAAGAAGGGGAATGAAAAACCTTCAACTTCTGCATCCAATTCAACAAAGAAAAAATAGCTTTTCTTAACAGAAACAAGAACAGAAGGCAACAAGCACAAACAAGAACAAAAAGGGCATTGTATGACAGGGATCTAAGACTCTGATACAATGCTTTTTTTGATTTAGTATTAGTTCACCCACTCTGCTCTAAAATAATAGACAACTAATAAAGGAGAATGGTATCATAAGAGTAACTATTTATATAATCTTAAGCATTACATAGCAGCAATATGACGGAGGATGACATGAGTAAGATTGACTTAACAGGAACTTGGGATTTTTGTTTGGATCAAGACAAAGTAGGTATTGAGCAGCAGTATTATAATAAAAAATTAGAGGATACCATTGAACTTCCAGCGACTGTGGCTACAGCTAAGAAGGGTATTCCTTCAACGGAAAGAAACACAGGATACTTAACGGATCCTTACTTCTTCGAGGGTTATACCTGGTATTCTAGAACGATAGAGTTGAATGAAATCGAAGAGAAAGAACAATTTCTTGTCTTAGAGCGAACAAGAGTATCTCATGTATGGATCAACGATACTTTTATTGGAAGTAATGATAGTCTTTGCAGCTCTCACCGTTATCAGATTACACCTTATGTTCAAAAGAAAAATAAGATAACCATTATGATAGATAACAGCTCCTATCCAGTGAAGGGAGGGCATATGACATCTCCGGATACTCAGACGAATTGGAATGGTATCACAGGAGATATCTATGTGGAAGAAAGAAGTAGCAGCTATCTAACGAAGATTAGAGTGTATCCTAATATTGAGAAAAAACAGATTACAGTGAAGGTGAACTTACATGGTGCTGACAGCTGTTTGCTGGCGGCATCAGTAGCTGACGAAGTAAGTTCTTTTAAAGAGGAAATCTATCAGCTAGAAGCAGGGGAGAATTCGTTTTACTATGATTTAGGAGATGATATAAAAACTTGGAGCGAATTTACCCCGAATCTTTATCAGCTAAACATAAGACTAGTAAAGGATAATATAACGCTGGATGAATATCATACTTCCTTTGGCTTAAGAGAGTTTAAAGCTGGTGAGAAATACTTTAATATCAATGGAGTTACCACCTTCCTTCGAGGAAAGCATGATGGTTTAATCTTTCCATTAACAGGACATGCACCAACAGATCTAGAAAGCTGGCTAAAGGTTTTAGGAATTGCAAAGGAGTATGGAATTAATCATTATCGTTTCCATACCTGTTGTCCTCCTGAGGCTGCCTTTGAAGCAGCAGACCGATTGGGTATTTATATGGAACCAGAACTTCCCTTCTGGGGAACCATCACTCAAGAAGGAGATGAATACCATGACGAAGCTGGTCAGCAATATCTGATTGCAGAAGGCTTTCGTATCTTAGATGAGTTCGGCAACCATCCATCCTTTACTATGATGTCGATGGGAAATGAATTATGGGGAAGTAAAGAGTGCTTGGAAACGATTTTAAGCGGATATAAAAAATATGACTCCAGACATCTATATACGCAAGGGTCGAATAATTTTCAATTCGTTCCTTGTATCTTAGAAAATGAAGATTTCTATTGTGGTGTTCGCTTTTCTAGAGACCGCTTATTCCGTGGATCTTATGCCATGTGTGATGCACCATTAGGTCACATCCAAACCATGGCTCCGAATTCAGTTTATAATTATGATTTCATGATTCGCCCTTCTAGTATCCTAGGAGAGCTTGTGGAAGATGGTGAGATTACAATTCAATATGGTACGGGTACGAAGACTGTGAAAGCGGATGCATCACAGGAGATCATTCCTCAGATTCCAGTCGTATCTCATGAAATTGGACAGTATGCGACCTTCCCAGATTTTTCGGAAATCCAGAAATATACAGGGGTATTAAAGGCTAGAAACTTAGAGGTATTTCAAGAACGATTCACTGACAAGGGACTTCTTGATATGGCAGATCAGTTTTTTCAAGCTTCTGGAAGATTTGCAGCACAATGTTACAAGAATGAAATTGAAACAGCTCTAAGAAGCAAGGAATTAGCAGGATTTCAATTATTAGATTTACAAGATTTCTCTGGGCAAGGAACCGCTTTGGTGGGTATCTTGAATGCTTTCATGGAGAATAAGGGAGTAATTAGCCAAGGCGAATGGCAACAGTTCTGTTCTGAAAGTGTATTGCTGGCTGAGCTTGATCAGTTTACTTTTAGGTCGGGAGAAAAGGTAGGGGTTAAAGTAATACTAGCGACCTACCAACTCCACACAATATGCAAGCCTGTGGTTGAGCTAACATTAACGGATGGTCAAAAGCCTATGATTACAGAAAGTGTAGCTTTAGAGGGGGAATACGCTAGTGGCTTATTCGAGCTCTGTGAGTTTTCTATTACAATGCCAGAAACCTTGCAGCCACAGAAACTAACGCTTATAGTAAAACTAGCTCAGATGAAAATATCAAACAGCTATGATATTTGGCTTTACCCAGCCCAAGTAATCAACGGTATCGACCAAAGTATAATGATAAGTGATGATCTAGAGAAAACTTGTGAGAGTTTAGCAAAGGGGAACAAGGTTCTTTATTATCCGCAAAACCTAAATGAATCAAACTCTATCGAAGGAACCTATTGTACTGATTTCTGGTGCTATCCGATGTTTCGTTCCATATCTGAAAGTGTTGGAAGAACAGTTCCTGTCGGAACTCATGGTTTATATGTCGAGAAAAATCATTCTATATTTGATTCTTTCCCAACAGAAGAATATTCGACAGCACAATGGTATGATTTTGTATCCAACTCCAGGGCTTTAATTCTGGATGGTAGCGATATTACTCCTGTCGTATGGACGATAGATAACTTTGAGCGTAATCATAAGCTGGGTAATATTCTTGAACTGAAGGTTGGCTTAGGAAAGCTTCTGATTTGCACTTCAGATTTAAGGATTTTAGCTGAGAGTGTAGCTGCTAAACAGCTAGAGCATAGCATCTTATCTTATATGAACTCTAAGGAGTTTCATCCAAGGCAGGAAGTTACCCTGCAGGCCTTAAAAGAGATCTTTGAGAAATAATAATTTTTTTATTTTCAACATGACATACTGGTGTCAGAGTCCATGATTTATACTCTAGATATCAAATCAAAGAAAGGAAGATAAATTTATGGAGTATGTATGTCAAAGCTGTGGAATGCCAATGGAGGACGAGTCCCTATTCGGTACTAATGCTGATGGAAGTAAGAATGAGGAGTATTGTAAGTATTGTTTTGACCAGGGGGCATTTCTTAAGGAAGAAAGTATGGAGGAAATGATAGATACTTGTATTCCTTTTATGGTAGAGCAAGGTATGAAAGTAGAACAGGCTAGAGAGATTCTAACCAACCAGTTACCATTGCTTAAGAGATGGAGACAGTAAGGTATTACTAAGGAGGGGATGCTAATGATACGGATATCTATCGTTAGCATCCTATTCTAGATATTGGGAGATATAGAGCAATCGAAAGTAAACAAGAAATCAATAGCTAACAAGTGTTTTAGTATATATTTGCTTTACAAGGTGGGGGAGAATATTATGAAAATTTCAAGATTACTGGCTATTCTAATCGTTTTGATGAATCGAGAAAAGGTCACAGCAGCAGAATTAGCAAATCGATTTGAAGTCTCAGTACGTACTATCATTCGTGATATGCAAACTATTAGCGAGGCAGGAATTCCAATCGTATCCTATCAGGGCTATGAAGGTGGTTATGGCTTGGTAGAGGGATATAAGATCGATAAACATCTCATGAGTAAAGAAGAGATGAATATAGCGATTTCGGTACTCAAAGGCTTAGAACAAGTTATAGGAAATCAGACAATTAAAACCTTACTTGATAAGTTTGAATTGTTGTCAACCAATAGTAATAAAGAGGAACGTATTCAGGTGGATCTGACTCCCTGGGGTGTATCAGAATGGGAGAAGAAAAAATTACTATTACTAAATGAAGCGGTGCAAAAAAATTACCTAGTAAAACTGACTTACATAGATCGTACAGGACGTGCAAGTGAACGATTGGTGGAGCCTTTGCTGATTGGTTTAAAGATGTCATCTTGGTATCTTTATGCATACTGTCAAACTAGACAAAATTTTCGTTTATTTAAACTGACACGCATCCATGAACTTTCCTTAACTGGGAATGAGTTTATTCGAAAAGCCTTTGACAGTAATCAGGTGTTTACTGATGATAATTCCCAAGCAGCCATTCATATCAAATTGAGATTCTCACAGCAAGCTTATCATAGGGCTTTGGATTACTTCGATTCCAATCAGATACAGGTTCAGCCAGATGATAGCATTCTTGTGGAAGTTGATTATCCAGAAGATGAGTGGGTGTATTCTATGCTCTTAGGGTTTGGAGCATATGTTGAGATATTGGAACCGAAACATTTGCGGGAAATTGTATATCAAAGAGCAAAGGATATCCTTGATAAATATAGTCAGTAAACAGAGCTTAAGACCCCTTTTTAGGATAAATTAAAAGCAAAATATATCAGTAATACTACCATTTTCAAAGAAATAAAGCATGATTCAAAGAATCATGCTTTATTTCTTTGATTATACTTGTCAAAATAAACTTGATATCACTGACTTTATACTCTTATTCATTGATTTAGATAAACATCAGTTATTTTCTGGCTATTTAACAGTTACTGTTGTTGTATATTTTTTGGTACTACCATTAGATAGTTTTACTGTAACAGCAATTTTTGTAGTACCTTTCTTCTTAGCAATAATGTTACCTTGTTTATTAATTGAAGCTATCTTTTCATCATGACTTACATATGTAACTGTTGCTCCAATAGTTGCTAGATACTTAGTAGAATCAAAGTCTTTGAGTGTTGCTACTACCCTAAAGATATCTGGTAATTTGAATGGATTCTTCACTGACTGATCACGCTTAACCTGAATCTTGTTATTAAAAGTAACTTGTGATAAGAAACTTGTCTTTTCAACGCTTTTTGCAGGAGCTGGAAGCAGAATATAGTCACCACCAGTGATGATATTGAAATCTACATATCCTTTGTCATCAACAATTACCTGTCCATTCGGTAGACAATCTAATTTCTTTGTGCCTTTATTATACTTGTAGAGATACACTTTATCGCCACTCTTAAACTGCTCACTTACATTTACCTTTAATACTGTTTCAGCTGGTAATTTTTCTTTCTGTTTCATGCTAAGAAGCATACCTGCCTCATGATTCATCTTTTTTGCAGTATCAACAACTAAACCTAGTTTAATACTTTTTACAGACAGTGTGGAATCAACTGTATCTGCGTTCATA
>JAEYWQ010000061.1 GCA_023428885.1 Bacillota bacterium | reverse complement strand
GGACAGGTGATCTTTGGCCTATGCCTTGGATGTTTAACTGCAATCTTTCGTCTCTGGGGCAACAGTGCAGAAGGAGTATCCTATGCCATCATCTTCTGTAACTTGTTAGTGCCATTGATTGAAAAGATCTCAATCCCAAGAGCTTTTGGAGTAGGAGGTAAGAAGCATGCAAACTAAGAAGAGATCCTCCATTATTAAAGATGCTATTGCACTCTTTTCTATAACCTTAGTGGCAGCAATCGCTTTAGGCTTTGTATTTGAAATTACAAAAGAGCCAATTGCTATTGCGAAAGCGAAAGCGAAAGAAGAGGCCTATGCAGCTGTGTTTCAGGAGGCTAAAAGCATTGATACTTCTAATGAAGAGCTGATCCAAAGGGTGGGACAGTCTAAAGATTTCTTAAGCGAACATGGATTTACAAAGTCAACCATCAATGAGGTGTGCTTAGCATTGGATGAGACCGGGAATGTTCTTGGTTATGTGATGACTATTACATCCCATGAAGGATATAGCGGTGATATCCAGTTCTCCCTGGGCATAAGATCAGATGGAACTTTAACAAAGATTCAGATGTTATCTATTAAAGAGACGGCTGGTTTAGGTATGAAAGCAAACGAAAAAGAGTTCAAAAATCAGTTTACTAAAATAAAGACTGATGCTTTTTCAGTCATTAAATCACAAGTTGAGAAGACTTCTGAAAGCGAAATTAACGCGATCAGCGGTGCAACGATTACCTCCAAGGCAGTTACCAATACTGTAAATGCAGGGTTAGAGTTTGCAAATGATTTACTAGATAATGGAATTGGAGGTGTTGTACGTGAATAAAGCCTTTGAGCGTATATTTAATGGTGTTATTAAAGAGAATCCAACCTTCGTTTTGATGCTGGGTATGTGTCCTACTCTTGCGGTTACTACATCTGCAATTAATGGAGCAGGCATGGGCTTAACAACAACGGTTGTTCTTATTATGTCCAATATGTTGATATCTATGTTACGTAAGATGATTCCAGATAAGGTGCGTATGCCTGCATTTATTGTCGTGGTGGCATCCTTCGTAACTATCGTGGAACTATTACTACAAGCTTATCTTCCTTCTTTAAATGATGCGCTTGGTATCTATATTCCGTTAATTGTAGTTAACTGTATTATCTTAGGACGTGCAGAAGCGTACGCATCTAAGAATCCAGTAATTCCATCCATCTTTGATGGTGTTGGTATGGGACTTGGATTCACTCTTGGTTTAACTCTCATTGGAGCTTTTCGTGAGTTCCTTGGAGCTGGTACCATGTTTGGGTTTAAGATTGCCCCTGAATCCTATGAACCTATAGGGATTTTCATCCTTGCACCGGGCGCTTTCTTTGTCTTAGCGATGCTAACAGCGATTCAGAATCGGTTGAAGTTAAAATCTGCCACGAATACACCACAAAGCTCAGAGATTGCATGTGGTGGTAACTGCTCTTCTTGTACTGGATCTGTATGTCATGATAATCGTGCACAAATCGAGGCGGCAAAAGAGCTAGAAGCACAAAAAGTGGCTGAAGCTAAAGCAGCAGCAAAAGCTAAGACAGAACAGGTAGAATAGGGGGAAGTGATTTATGAAAGAGCTATTAATCGTGCTCATCGGTGCAGCGCTTGTAAATAATGTCGTACTTAGTCAGTTCCTTGGGCTATGTCCGTTCCTTGGTGTTTCTAAGAAAACTGGTACTGCAGCAGGTATGGGTGCAGCTGTTGTTTTTGTAATTACAGTTGCCAGTGCATTAACTAGTTTAATTTACATTTTATTAGAAAAATTTGATTTAACTTATATGAAAACCATTGTTTTCATTATTGTAATTGCAGCTCTAGTTCAGTTTATTGAGATGTTCTTAAAGAAATATAGTCCAGCTCTATATAATTCTCTTGGTGTATATTTGCCATTGATCACAACGAACTGTGCAGTGTTAGGTGTTTCCTTAACAAATGTTGATCAAAGCAATAACTTTATCACTAGCGTTGTATATGGCATAGGAATTAGTGTAGGTTTCTTAATTGCCATCGTAATCATGGCTGGTGTTCGTGAACGCATTGAATATAACAATGTTGCCAAATCATTTAAAGGATCACCTATTGTATTAATTACAGCCGGTCTTATGTCCATCGCTTTTATGGGCTTTGCCGGACTGATATAAGGAGGGGACCTGAATGATGAATGTAATAGGAAATCTTATGAATCCAGGATTTCTGGCCGTAAGTGCAATGAACATTGCTGTCGCAGGAGCAGTTGTGGGTATAGCTGGTTTAATCATTGGTGTCTTACTTGGAATAGCTGCCAAGGTATTCCATGTGGAAGTGGATGAAAGAGAGTTATTTGTACGTGAGTTGCTTCCAGGAAACAACTGTGGTGGTTGTGGTTATGCCGGTTGTGATGCTTTAGCAAAGGCCATTGCACTAGGGGAAGCTCCAGTTTCTGCATGTCCAGTGGCGAGTAGTGAAATCCATGCTCAGATCGGTGAGCTTATGGGTAAAGCTGTGGAAAATAATGAACGTAAAGTTGCTTTTGTACAATGTAATGGAAGCTGCGACAAAACAAAAGTTAATTATAATTATCATGGAGTAGCAGATTGTAGAAAGGCAGCTATGGTCCCTGGACGTGGTGGTAAGGTTTGCTCCTATGGATGTATGGGCTATGGCAGTTGTGTACGTGTCTGTGAATTTGATGCAATCCATTTGGTAAATGGTGTTGCCTTTGTTGATAAAGAAAAATGTAAGGCATGTGGTAAATGTATCATAGAGTGTCCAAACCGTCTAATTGAACTGGTACCTATTAGCGCTGACTACAAAGTAATGTGTAGTTCCAAGGATAAGGGAAAAGATGTCATGGCTGGTTGTAGTGTGGGCTGTATTGCATGTATGAAGTGTACGAAAGTGTGTGAAGTAGATGCAATTACAGTGACAAATAACCTAGCTCATATCGATTACACTAAGTGTACTCGTTGTGGGAAATGTGCAGAGGCTTGTCCACGCAAGATTATTCTCTAACATATGCAAGAAGGAACAAGAGCTATTAATCAATGATACTTAAGATATGGGGTGCTGTATAAAGCAGCACCCCATATTTGCGCGAAAGCAAAGTGAGCATTGCAAGCTTGCTTGCATAATGCGAACGCGCACGCGAACCGAAGAAACTCGCAAAGCGTGTTTCTTCAGGTCGGCGCGAAAGCAAATGTAATCAATGTAAGCAAGCTTACATTGCAAGCTTGTATACTTTTTTCTTGATAATTGGAAAAATGGTGATATACTAAACTTGTGACTTTTGTTAGATAAAACAATTGATAATTGTATATTCCTATGTATCTTTATTCGAATGTGTTGTTGGGTAAGACACAGGGGGTATAATATCATTAGTTTTGAAGTTTATAGAAATGGGGAATAATTCACAGATGATTTGTAAAGTATGTGGAAGAACAATAGCAAATGAAGAGGCTAACTTCTGTGAGTATTGTGGTGCTTCCTTTCGTCCTGGAATGGATAATAAAATATCAGAAGATATTATAAGGAACATAAGTGCTACAAGCCAGGAGGGGAACCCGTATTTTTCTGGGTATACACAGGCAGGTAGCCAGCATAGTCAGAGTAGTCAAAGTATGGCAAGTAAAGCAAATCCTCCGAAAGGGTTGATTGGAAGTCTGTTTGATTCCTCCGATCGTCCAATGACCTTGGGGAATTGGCTTATAATCTATCTCTTACCGTTTATTCCTATGGTAGGTACGATTTTATTCTTAGTTGTCTTATTTACCTGGGGTTTTGGTCAAAATACAGCACCCACCAAGAAGAATTGGGCCAGAGCAACAATGATATTTGTAGTAGTTATAATTGTTATGTTATCTGTAATCATAAGTAGTGGATATTTAGGAGATCCCAATGCTGTATTAGAGAGATTGTATGGGACAAGCAGCTTATTTTAGAATGATGAAAAGGTGGTAATTTGAATGAGTAAAGTTAGAACTAGATTCGCACCAAGTCCGACAGGAAGAATGCATGTGGGTAATTTAAGAACTGCTCTTTATGAGTTTTTAATTGCAAAGCATGAGGGTGGAGATTTTATCTTAAGAATAGAGGACACGGATCAGGAACGTTTCGTAGAGGGAGCAACTGATATTATCTATCGTACCCTTGCAAAGACTGGTTTGATTCATGATGAAGGTCCAGATAAGGATAAGGGCTTTGGCCCTTATGTTCAAAGCGAGAGACAGGCTACAGGAATTTACCTAGAATATGCGAAGAAATTAGTAGATAAAGGAGAAGCATACTATTGCTTCTGTACAAAAGAACGTCTTGAGAGTTTAAAGAGTACTGTAGGTGGAGAAGAAATTGTAAAATATGATAAGCACTGTCTCCATCTATCAAAAGAGGAAGTGGAAGCAAACTTAAAAGCAGGCATGCCATATGTTATTCGTCAGAATATGCCACTAGAAGGAACGACTACCTTTACGGATGCTATTTATGGTTCCATTACGGTGGAGAATTCCGAACTGGATGATATGATATTGATTAAATCAGATGGATTCCCAACTTATAACTTTGCCAATGTTATTGATGATCACTTGATGGAGATCACCCATGTTGTTCGAGGAAATGAATATTTATCAAGTACTCCAAAATACACAAGACTATATAATGCGTTCGGTTGGGAAGAGCCGGTGTATGTTCATTGTCCATTGATTACCAATGAAGAGCATCAAAAGCTTTCTAAGAGAAGTGGACATTCTTCCTTTGAGGATTTGATTGAGCAAGGTTTTGTTACAGAAGCAATTGTTAATTTTATCGCCTTGTTAGGCTGGAGTTCCTCAAGCAATGAGGAAATCTTTAGCTTAGAACAATTGATTCAGGAGTTTGATTATTCTCATATTAATAAATCACCATCCGTGTTTGATATGAACAAACTTCGCTGGATGAATAGTGAATATATTAAAAAGATGGATTCTGAGGAATACTATGAGTATGCATTTCCATATATTCAACAAGTGATTAAGAAAGATCTAGATTTAAAGGTGATTGCTGATTTGGTTAAGACACGTATTGAGGTATTCCCTGATATTCTTCCATTGATTGATTTCTTTGAAGAACTTCCAGATTATGATATCGAGATGTTTACTCATAAGAAGATGAAGACCACATCCCAATCATCTCTTGAGGTGTTAAAGGACGTACTTCCAAGATTTGAAGCCTTAGAGGATTATTCTGTTACTGCAGTTGAGAGTCTATTAATGAATTATATTGCAGATAAAGAGATTAAGAACGGACAAGGCTTATGGCCTGTTCGTACTGCAGTTTCTGGAAAACAGTCAACCCCAGGCGGAGCATACGAGATTATGAACATTCTTGGCAAAGAAGAGAGCCTTCGTCGTATTAGGGTGGCGATTGATAAATTATCGTAATTAGAAGTAAAACGATGGGGCTGTCTCATAATGATGAGACAGCCCCTATCATAAAGGAAAAGGATTCTGTGTTACAGAAAGTATGATATGATGAAGTTGAATGAAGCTCAAAAAGAAGCAATTGTACATCACAAGGGTCCGATGTTGGTCTTAGCAGGTCCAGGATCGGGAAAAACCCTTGTGATTATTCGTCGTACCCAGTATTTGATTGAGCAATATGGTGTAAATCCTGCCCATATCCTCGTAATCACTTTTACGAAAGCTGCGGCAAATGAGATGCAAGAACGCTTTGAGCGGCTCATGAAGACGAATAAGACACAGGTTAATTTCGGAACCTTTCATGCAATTTTTTTCAAAATTCTACGTTATGCTTACAATTATAATGTGTCTAATATTATCTCTGAAGAGGAGAGGTATCGGGTGCTAAGAGAGATTGTTCAGTCACTTCAGTTGGATATTGAAGATGAGAAAGAATTCTTAGAAGGTATTGCAGGTGAGATTAGTCTAGTTAAAACAGAAAACATGGAATTGGCAAACTACTACTCTATGAATTGCTCCGAGGAAAATTTTCAGAAGATATATAAGGAATATAATCGAAAGCTGGAGTATTCGAATAAGATTGATTTTGATGATATGTTGGTACTTTGTTATGAGTTATTAAGACAACGGCCAGATATCTTAAGTATGTGGCAGAAGAAGTATCAATATATTCTAGTCGACGAGTTTCAGGATATCAATCGCATCCAGTTTGAAATCATTCGCATGTTAGCAAACACTGAGAAGAACTTGTTTGTGGTAGGAGATGATGATCAATCGATCTATCGTTTTCGGGGTGCAAAACCAGAGATTATGTTATCCTTTGAAGCCTTATACCCAAACTTAAAGAAAGTCATTCTGGGAATTAATTATCGATCCAAGAAGAGTATTGTAGATGGTGCTTTACGTGTAGTTGCGAATAACAAGAAACGGTTTGATAAGGAGATTATAGCCTTTAAAGAGACAGGAAAAGCTATTGATGTAAAGCACTTTAAGGATTTACCAGAAGAGAATCAGGCTGTCATTGATGGAATTAGCAGCTATCGTAAACAAGGGTTTTTATATTCTCAGATTGCGGTTTTATATCGAACCAATACACAACCAGGAGCACTATGTAACAAATTAATGGAGTATAACATTCCATTTAAGATGAGGGATGCAATACCCAATATCTATGAGCATTGGATTGCCAGAGACTTAATAGCATATATCAAACTTGCCATGGGTAGTTTGGAACGAGGCTTGTTTTTGCAGATTATTAATCGGCCAAAGCGATATATTTCAAGAGAATGTTTTACGGAACCACAGGTATCGTTTGATTCCTTGCGCCAGTACTATGAGGATAAACCCTATGTGGTTGAGCGTCTTGAGAAGCTAGAGTATGATCTTGCACTATTAAAACGCACGAACCCTTTTGCAGCAATTAACTATATCCGTCGAGCCATTGGTTATGATGACTATCTGAAGGAGTATGCAGATTTTCGACGAATTAAAGTAGACGAGTTATATGATATCTTAGGAGAACTTCAAGAAACTGCACGGGAATTTAAAACGTATGAAGAGTGGTTTTGTCACATGGAGGATTTTAAGCAGGGCCTATTAGAGCAAGCGAATCGACAGAATCAAAAAGATGTAGATGGAGTGATGATGACTACCTTTCATGCTGCCAAGGGCCTAGAGTTTGACGTTGTTTACATTATTGATGCCAACGAAGGAATTACGCCACATAAGAAAGCTATCGTAGTGGAAGATGTGGAGGAGGAACGTCGAATGTTTTACGTTGCAATGACTCGTGCCAAGGAGTATCTTCATGTATTTTCTGTCAAACAAAGATATAATAAGGATTTATTCTGCTCTAGGTTTGTGGGTGAGCTCTTGTGCGATCGGAATGGATTAAAAGAAAATCAGAGAATTGTCCATAAGATATATGGTCCGGGTTGCATTAAGAAGGTAGATGGAAATGCAGTTACTATCAAATTCGACAAGATTCTAATACCCAAGGTATTGGCTTTGGATTTTTGTATCAGTAACCAGATGATTCAGATGGAATAAAAAAGAGGCTATCTCATGATAGCCTCTTTATAGGATACTTATTTTTCTTCCTCTTCCTCTTCCTCTTCAAACATCTCATCAAATTCTTCAGAATCTAAGAATTCATCAAAAGCATCAGAAACAGCTTCAAATTCTTCGTCGTCTTCAATGTGAATTAATTCGAATTCTTCGTCATCAGACTGTACAAACTGATAAAGGAATACTTCTCCGTCTTCGCCGCTTTCTTGTGGTAATAAAGCAATGTACTCTTTATCATTACATGGGAAAGTACAGATAATGTCACAAACGATTTCAGTATCGTCTTCTAGTGTTAAAGTAACTGTATCGTGATCTAATTCTTCGTTGCAGTTGCAGTTTTCATCGTGGTCATGCATGTGAATATACCTCGTTTCATAAAATAGTGAATAACATCACTCCTAGAATATAACAGAGTTTGTACTAAAATGCAAGGGGAGATATTCCAAAAAGTACTTGATTTGGCTGTTAGAATCGTAACAAACACTTGTTCATATGATAAGCCGATGCTATAATTAATTCATATGCCCAAACATGAAATTATAGTTTAGAGTTAGGAGATTAGGTATCTCGATGATAAAGCAAGCAGATGCAACAATTAAAATATCAGTCCGCAATATCGTGGAATTCATTATGAAGTCAGGAGATTTGGATAACTCTTTTACAAGAAGAGATCCAGAAGCCATGCAGGTAGGGAGCCGTCTTCATCGTAAGATACAAAGGAGAATGGGTCCAGACTATCAGGCTGAAGTTCCGCTTAGTATTACAATTCCTGTGAATCGTGACGATTCTGAGTTCGAATTGATTCTTGAAGGTCGTGCAGATGGAATTATCAAAGGAATTGACCAGGGTCAAACACGTGTTACAATCGATGAGATTAAGTGTATTTTTGCACCTCTGCAGCAAATTACCCAGATGATACCAGTTCATAGAGCGCAGGCCATGTGTTATGCCTATATATACGCAAGTCAACAGCAGTTACAGCAGATAGGGATACAGCTTACTTATTGTCATATGGAGTCAGAAACCATAAAGCAATTTGAAGAAGAATTTACCATGGAGCAATTGGAACATTGGTTTGATGAGTTGATATCAGAATACTGTAAATGGGCAAGTTGGCAGGTAAACTGGAGACTGGTTAGGAACCAATCTGTGAAACAGTTTGATTTTCCCTTTGAATATCGTCCTGGACAAAAGGACCTGGTTACCGGTGTTTATCGTACCATTATTCGTGATAAAAAGTTGTTTATTGAAGCACCAACAGGGGTAGGTAAGACAATCTCTACGGTCTTTCCAACGGTAAAGGCAATGGGAGAGGGCGTTTTATCTAAGATATTTTATCTGACTGCAAAGACCATTACCAGAACGGTAGCTGAGGATACCTTTCAACTACTATGGGAAAAAGGTGTCCAAATGAAGGTGGTAACGATTACGGCAAAGGAAAAGATCTGTATCCTTGATAAGCCTAATTGTAATCCAGCCATCTGTCCGCGTGCTAGGGGTCATTTTGATCGCGTCAATGATGCAGTCTATGATCTGCTAATCAATGAGACTAGAATCTCAAGAGAACTAATCGAAGAATATGCCAGCAAACATGAAGTATGCCCTTTTGAAATGAGCTTGGATGTAACAAATTGGTCTGATGCTATTATCTGTGATTATAATTATGTGTTTGATCCGAATGTTTACTTACGACGTTTTTTTAGTGATGATAAGAAGCAGGATTACGCTTTTTTGATTGATGAAGCTCATAATCTAGTGGATCGGGCGAGAGAAATGTATAGTGCTGTTCTGGTGAAACAGGATTTCTTAGAAGCGAAAAAGATAATTAAGGACAAGTCAAGGGCACTAGTGAAGCGGCTAGATGCTTGTAATGAAGTTATGTTACGTTATAAGAGAGACTGTGAAGATTGCAAGCTTATAGATGATGTTGGTGATTTGGTAATACCTCTACTTAGATTGATGACTGAGTTTGAGGAATTTAACAAAGAATTTGGTGACTTTGAAGGCAGAGAGAGTTTAAACCAGCTTTACTTTGATGTCAAACATTTTCTTGCCATTCACGATGTCTTTGATGAAGACTACCTTATCTATTCAGATTATGGTGAGAATCAATCTTTTCGTGTAAAATTATTATGTATGAACCCGGCTCGTAACTTATTAAATTATCTAAATAAAGGGAAAAGCGCAATATTTTTCTCTGCCACCTTACTACCCATTCATTATTATATGGAGCAACTTGGTGGAAGCAAGGAGGATTATGCTATCTATGCACCTTCTCCCTTTGACACTAAGAACCGCTTGTTACTCATTGGCAAAGATGTAAGTACTAAGTATAGTAGACGTAATGAAGAGGAGTTCTTGAGAATTGTTGAATATATTCAAGGCTTTGTGGATGCTAGGCTGGGAAATTACCTTGTATTCTTTCCTTCCTATCAGATGATGAGCACGATCTATGAGCTTGCAGGGGATAGAATATCTGGTATCATCCTGCAAAAGAGTAGTATGAGTGAATGGGAGCGAGAAGAATTTCTGTCCCAGTTTACGAAAGAACCGAGTGAGAGTAAGGTCGGGTTTTGTGTCATGGGAGGAATCTTTAGTGAAGGGATTGATTTGACGGAGGATCGATTAATCGGAGCAATTATCGTGGGAACTGGTTTGCCACAAGTTTGTAATGAACGGGAACTCTATCGGGGCTTTTATGATGCCAAGGATCATTCTGGTTTTGATCATGCTTACTTATACCCTGGTATGAATAAAGTGTTACAGTCTGCTGGTCGGGTGATTCGAACCATAGAAGATAAGGGGGCTATACTTTTATTAGATGAGCGATTTCTGAATACGCAATATAAGACATTATTCCCGAGGGAGTGGGAAGAATACAAGATTGTAAACCTTAGCTCCCTCAGGGAAGAATTACAGAATTTCTGGGAATAAGAGATAGTTCTTTTACAATTGACCTACAGGCATGCGGACCTGATCACTGTAGCATGTGATTGTAAAATCGTCATGGTAACCCGCAATCTCGCCATCCGTATGAGCTACGACAGGATGCTTGGTTTTTACCTGAAGTGTCTTACAAGTAATCATACGGATGCCCTTGATTTTTGTATGTTTGCCGAAGAAAATGGTAGGCATCATAAATAATATCTTAAATCTTGAGATATTTGAAACCATGCATACACTTAGTTGTTGATCATCATCTTTGGCATCCGGTGCCATAAGTAAGCCGCCACCTTCATACTTGTGAATCTGAGATGCGATAAAAACTAGCTTCTTTACATGGATATGTTCGAAGGAATCTACAATAATCTCCGCCTCTACATGGGGATAAGTTAAGATTTGCTTTACAGCGACTAGGATGTAGGTTAGTTTACCTAACTTAATCTTGTTCAGCACCTTCTTCAGTGGCGAAGTGAGGATGTTTTCACAAACCGCTGCATCAAAGCCAATACCTGAACTTACGGCAAAACGACGAGTTTCCTTTGTTTTATTAAATGTTAACTGACCGTGATCGACAAAACGATAGAATTTAGGGTGTATGATAAGTTCTAAAGCTTCTTTTGGATCCTTTGGCAATTTTAGACCACGGGCCAAATCGTTGCTAGAACCAAGCGGTATATAACCTAAGAGGACTTCATTGTAGTTTGAGAGTCCATTGATAACTTCATTCGCTGTACCATCACCACCAACAATAACAATTTGTTTGGTGCCAGCTATCGTTGTGCAAAGCCTTTCAGCTATCTTTGTAGCATGGCCGACTTCCTTGGTAAAATAGGCCTCATATTGAATTTGATGTTCATCTAGGAATTGCTTTAATATATTCCAAAGTTCTTTTGCACGTCCAGTTTTAGAGTGCGGATTAATGATAAAATAGTACATAGGCCAGCTCCTTTTCTATAATCTAATTTTATCGTATTTGCTCATATCGTGCAAGTAATTTGACTTGCTAATTATTTATCTATGAGTATAATGAAACTATGTAAAAATAAGGCTATAGTTATTGTATTACTTAGAAAAATGGTAAGACTGACTATACCAAATTTAGGAGGAGAGATAATGATTCATCTAGGGAAGAACTACAAAAGATATTTCATGCTTGTTTTCATGCTGGTTCTAGCACTTAATTATAGTGCCTGTAACTTAACTGATAGCAAGAAGGATAAGGATAAAGAGATTACCTATGATAAGAAATTAAGCTTTGATGAATTTTTTAATCAGATGTTAAAGGAAGACTTAAACAGCGACTTGACTACTTATGTACAATTTGTTGAGAATCCAGAGAATTTTGGGATAACGAAAGCTAGTGATGAATTACAGGGTATTGGTATCAATACCTTCAATCAACAGACAGAACTTTGCAAAAGTCGTCTTGAGCAACTTAAGTCCTATGATTATGAGTCCTTAACTGATGCTCAGAAATTGGATTATGATACAGTTAAGACTTATCTTGAGCAGCGGATTTCCATTCAAGACTTGGCCTATTATCAGGATAATTTATCAACAAACCAAGGGGATCATATTATCATACCAGGTATCCTTGGCTTGCATGCAGATCGTTTCTTTGATACATTAGGAGCAAGAGGAATTCAAGATATTTCTAAAGTGGAAGAGTATTTTGATATCTATTCGGCCCTTGGTGATTATCTTAAAGAGATAGCTCAGTTCGAGAGAGAAAAAGCGGAGCAAGGTTTATTCATGGAGGAGGAACGTGCCAATCAGGTTGCTCGGGTTTGTAGGGATCATGTAGACAGTGAATGTTTAGAAATCCAAAAAACGTTTGAAGCAGAGTTAGAAGAATTGGATTGGGTAAGTGATGCTGACCGGGAAAAACTTCTTGAGGAGAATAAAAAACTTGTTAAGAAACACATGGTTGCAGGATATCAAGCTATAGCAGATGCTATGAAGGACTGTGCTCAAAAGGGAGGAAAGGTAAATTATCTGGGTGAGACAGAAGCTGGTAAACGTTACTATGAATATGTAGTGAATTCTACCATCAATGACGCTGCAAGTGTAGAGGAGATGGCAGCTCTACTGGATACTTATACGAAGGAATGGATAGCCGAAAAGGCTAAGATAGAGGAAGAAAATCCAACAATTATGACAACTATCAACACCAAGCTTCAAGATTACTCTGATCCAGAGCTTCTAGTTGCTACATTAACAGAGAAGTCTAAGGAGTATTTCCCAGATGTAACTATGGAGTGGGGGATTGATAAGATGCCAGAATGTATGAATGCATTCGCTATGGGGCTTTTCTATCCGCAAGCATTGGATTCTTCCATACCAAAACAAACTGTTTATGTAGGAACCCTATTAACTCCTGGAGCATACAATTATGTAGAAACAATTGGACATGAAGGGGTTCCTGGTCATCTTTACAATTATGCATACTTCTTAAATCTAGATATCTCCCAATATCGTAAGTTTATAGGATGGGCTAGTTCTGTAGGTACGCTGGAAGGATGGACTACTTATATTGAAGAGTATTGTTATCGTTTTGTTGGTTTGAGTGATCAGGAAGCAAGATACTTGGAATTAACACGATTAATTGAACTAGGTGTTATCCAAACCATTGACTTTGGCGTAAATTACTACGGATGGACGACTGCAGATATAAGCAAATACCTGAAAGAGTATCAACCTGCTTATCTATTGATGAGTGCCTATATCGAATCTTTAGTTAAGGACTCTATCTGTAGTATGGGACCATATGTTATGGGTTATATCTACCTTACTCAGATTAAGGAACAGATGCAGGATCAGATGGGTTCCTCCTTTGCTGATATGGCCTTCCATACTGCTTATCTGAATGTAGGACCAACAACCTTTGACTTGTTAAGAAAACAGTTATTAGAAGATTAATGAGAAATGACCTAACCAATTCCTTGGTTAGGTCGTTTCTTTATGGAAAATTCAAGGGGACTTCACTTTCTTCCGATTCCATTAACGGTTCATTTCACTTTGTGGGCCAATGTTTTTGTGAGAAGCTATAATTTTTTGTATTTCGTTATAATCTGTAGAAGGTAGATCGCCAGGAATGGTGTTTTTGATGGCACTTGCAGCATTACCGATCTCTAAAGCCTTTTGGCAATCGTCATAAGCAAGTAGTCCATATAACACACCGGAAACATAAGCATCTCCGCTACCGATACGATCAATAACTTCAATCTTCTCATATGGAGCTTCTTCATAATATTTGTCATCAATTGCACTATAGATGGTAGAACCAAAGGTATGTTTCTTAGGACTAATGACAGTACGTTCAGTTGTTGCAACGATTGAAATATTATAGTCATGGGTAAAGGATTTCATCATTTCTTTTACAGTTCCAGATTTTCCAAAGGTTCTTCTTGCAGTTTCTTCTGATACAAACAGAATATCCACATATGGGAGTATACGTTCAATATACTGTTTTGCAGTTGCTTCATCCCAAAGGTTAGCTCGGAAGTTAACGTCAAAGGAGATCAAAGAACCATTTTCCTTAAAGCGCTTGATGCATTCCTCAGCCACTTCTCTTGTTTGTGGAGAAAGAGCCAAAGTAATTCCACTGGTGTGAAACAGCCTGGTAGATGAGAAGGTGCTTTCTTTTATATCACTGATTGATATGGTGTTGATCGAGGAATGTCTTCGATCATAGACAACGGAAGACTTTCTAGGATATGCACCATTCTCATAGAAATAGATTCCTAAACGAGCATCTTTGTTATCGTCAAAGATTAAACAATCATCACTAACTCCACCAAAGCGGAGGTGATTTTTTATATAGGTACCGATATCATTTTTTGGTACTTTGGAGATGATACCAGTGCGTAACCCTAACATTGAGATTCCTGATACTACATTAAGTTCGGCACCGCCAGCACATTTTTCAAAGTTATTACCACGTACAATTCTCTCATTCCCTGGTGCGGATAATCGAAGAAGAATCTCACCGAGTGCTAGTGCATCAAAAGCTTGATTTTGCTTCATATTAAGCATTAGAATTTCCTCCTTTTATCTATATGTAAACGCTTACATACATACTCTAATTATACGTCAAATTCAACCCATGTCAATAGAAGATAAAATAAGGCTATCTCATAATTATGAGACAGCCTTAATATACGGGTTAATCCTGTACATATTGTGCAATAGTTTCTTTAATTCTATTCTCTACAATGGTTGCAATTTCTGTAGACTTTAGATCTTTATATTCTTCATAGTATAGAGGTTTCAAGTAATGGATTTGAACGGTTAGCTTCTTAATTGAATTAGTATCAAAGGCTTTAAAGGAATCAATTAAGGCCACTGGTACAATTGGGCACCGTGCATTCATTGCGCTCTTAAAGCTTCCACCCTTAAACTCACCAATTTGATTGCCATTACGACTTCTGGTTCCCTCTGCAAAGATAATAAAATTTTCACCATTCTTTACGCGATTTGTCATATTCTTAATTACAGTCATAGACTGACGCACATCTTCTCGATCAA
This sequence comes from Bacillota bacterium, assembly GCA_023428885.1. Taxonomy (GTDB): domain Bacteria; phylum Bacillota; class Clostridia; order Lachnospirales; family Lachnospiraceae; genus Lachnoclostridium. Next base: position 5,167 of record JAEYWQ010000061.1, on the reverse strand, counting down.
TAATCTCTGCTTGAAACAGGCAGATGATGTTACGAAGAAGAAAAACATCTTTTACTTCTTTTTTCATAACGGTCACAAAAGGACGTTCATGGGTTTCTAGAAAAGCTAATGCATCAAACATTCCCTGATGATTCGGAAAACAGATGTAACCAGTCTCTTCAGGAAGGTTTTCAATACCATGGCAGTCAATCTTTACCCGTCCTCTGCGGTTGGCAAGAGGAACTAATCGATGCATCCAGGCATAGCGTTCGAATCGATCATGTTTTTCAATATTACATAACTTGTGCAGTTGCCATAACCATACTGGTAGATTGAAGAAACTTCGTATTAACATTAATATGATTCTTTTCACAGGAATCCCCCTCCCAAAAAGATTTAGCAGCTATTATGACTGGATCATAACTTAGTTTAATTCATATCCCTTTAACATTCTGGCACGACTTGGATGTCTTAATTTACGTAAGGCCTTTGCTTCGATCTGACGAATTCTTTCTCTTGTTACATTGAATTCTTTACCAACTTCTTCAAGAGTTCGACTTCTACCATCTTGTAGACCAAAACGTAGGATTAATACGCGTTGCTCACGATCTGTTAAGGTATCTAATAGTTTACTGATTTGATCTTGAAGTACAGCATAGGAAGCAGCATCTTCTGGTCCCATAATTGTATCATCTTTGATAAAGTCACCAAGGTGGCTGTCATCCTCTTCACCAATTGGAGTATCAAGAGAGATAGGATCTGCAGAAACCTTTAGAATTTCACGTACCTTTTCAATTGGAAGATTCATAGCATCTGCGAGTTCTTGTTCGCTTGGTTCTCGTCCCAGTTCTTGTAACAGATTTCTTGACACACGATAAGTCTTATTGATTACTTCAGACATATGAACAGGGATTCGTATCGTACGAGATTGGTCAGCAATAGAACGGGTAATTGCCTGACGAATCCACCAAGTTGCATAAGTACTGAATTTATATCCTTTATTATAGTCGAACTTATCAACAGCTTTAATTAAACCTAAGTTCCCTTCCTGAATCAGATCAAGGAAAGAGAGACCACGGCCTACATAACGCTTTGCAATACTAACTACAAGACGTAAGTTAGATTCTGCAAGAATTTGTTTTGCCATAGAATCACCATGTTCAATTTTCTTAGCAAGTTCTATCTCTTCTGCAACTGAAAGCAAAGGGTAACTTCCTATTTCTTTTAAATACTGTTTTACAGGATCGTCTGAGATGGTTGATGCCATGCTTGATAAATCTTCAGCCTCAGCAATTACATCCACATCATCTTCTAGTTCAAGAAGGATGTCATCATCTGGTTCATCATCGTCAGTAGGGTTTAAGACAACAATGTTGTTTGCTTCCAGATACTCATATATTTTATCAATCTGTCTTACATTCAGATTCAACTCTTTAAAGAAATCATTTACTTTATCTACTTCGATTACGCCTTTGTTATCATTAGCAAATGCAACGAGTTCTTTTAAGCGCGCTTCAAAGCTATTTACTTGTTCTTCCATCGGATAGACCTCCAATATTTTCGTCTTGGGCGAAAAAAGTCACCAAACAACATTATATCATAGTATGTGTCTAATTGGAACAAAATCTTTATGAAAATGAATATTATTATTTTCCTATGTAAATAATGCAATTATTATATATAATGGTAAACACTATATATTGTGGCAAAACTTACATTTAAAATAAATATTGACTATTTGTAGTGGTTACTGTATAATTTTATTATTACAAAAGATAACTAAAATACATACAAAAGAAATGTTTTGAAGTACATACAGCAAAGGGGTAACAGGGTACAAGTGGACAGCCTTTTATTAGGAAAACACATAAGATATGCAATTAATTATCAGCTGACAAAATGGTATAAGTAAACATAGGGTGAAACAATAAAAACAAAAGAAAACTAACCAAAGTCAATAACTATATCATACATAAGATAAGAGGAAGGATGGAGCAAAAGATAAGGTTATAATTATAATAAGAGATTAACAAACAAAAGAAAAAACAGTAAGATAATTTTATATTATATATAATATGAACCTACTTAAGAAAAAATATAAATATTGCCCAAAAGAATTTAGATTAGAACATAAGAGATGTAAAAGCAGAACGTAAGTGATTTATTAACAGCACATATGAGGTAAGAGCGATTTGGCAGATTTGTAATTTGCTAAATCGCTTTTTTTAAATCATAGGACATTGCTACGCAATGTCCTATGATTTAAAGGCACTTCGTGCCGAGATGCACACGACCGGGTAAGGTAAAATGTCGCAAAAATCGCGACACCCGGTCGGCGCGGGAACAAAGTGTGCTTTCAAAGTATCTTTGGTCGCGAGAGTGTGCGAAGCACACTTTTGTTCATCAATAGGCAATTCTTTTGTCTGCAAGCTAGAGTATAAAAAACCATAAAATATCCTTGACAACTCAAGGTTTCAGCAGTATAATCTAATCTGCGCGCATATTAAGCGCATGTTTTTGTTATATCAATTTCATGAGAAATTGGTAACGCAGATAGAATCTGCATAAGCAACCACGAATCATCGAATACTTATCAGGAGGTGAAAAATTAATGCCAACATTCAACCAATTAGTAAGAAAAGGCAGAAAGACAATGGAGAAGAAATCTACTGCTCCTGCGTTACAAAAAGGATTTAACTCCTTAAGAAAGAAATCTACAGACGTATCCGCTCCACAAAAGAGAGGCGTTTGTACCGCAGTTAGAACAGCAACTCCTAAGAAGCCTAACTCAGCGCTTAGAAAGATTGCCAGAGTTCGTTTGAGTAACGGTATTGAAGTAACAAGCTATATCCCAGGTGAAGGACACAATCTTCAGGAGCATAGTGTTGTATTAATCAGAGGTGGTAGAGTAAAGGACCTTCCAGGTACAAGATATCACATCGTCAGAGGTACACTCGATACAGCTGGTGTAGCTAAGAGAAGACAGGCTCGTTCCAAGTATGGAGCTAAGAGACCTAAAGACGCTAAAAAGTAATTTCTCATTACTAATTTCGTAGTTTGACTACAATGGAATGCCGGGTTAATTTTTTATTTCGAAGATCAACAGTTACTCAGTGGTTGCAGTATGTTCGATTTGAAAATAGATATTAAACTGAGCATGAACACAGTAATGTGAGTACCGTAGAATTAATGATTGCGATTTCGCAATCGATATTAAGGAGGGAAGCAACGTGCCACGTAAAGGACATATACAAAAAAGAGATGTATTAGCAGATCCAATTTACAACAATAAAACCGTTACTAAGCTAATCAATAACATTATGCTTGATGGTAAGAAGGGAACTGCTCAGAAGATCGTATACGGCGCATTTGAAAAGGTAGCAGCAAAGTCTGGTAAAGACGCTATCGAAGTTTTTGAAGAGGCTATGAACAACATCATGCCAGTTCTTGAAGTTAAAGCTCGCCGTATTGGTGGTGCAACTTATCAGGTGCCAATCGAAGTAAGACCAGATAGAAGACAGGCATTAGCACTTCGCTGGTTAACTATCTTCTCACGTAAGAGAGGCGAGAAGACTCAGGTAGATAGACTTGCAGGAGAATTATTAGATGCTGCAGCTAACACTGGTTCCGCTGTTAAGAGAAAAGAAGATATGCACAAGATGGCAGAAGCAAACAAGGCATTTGCTCATTATCGCTGGTAATCAGTGCTAATAATTTGCCTTTAAGCTTTTGGAACACTGAAACCAAAAATGTTAAGTTTACAATTGCTAAGGAGTTAGTAATTGTTATAAATTAAGGAGGAAAAATCCTTGGCTGGAAGAGAATACCCGTTAGATAGAACAAGAAATATTGGTATTATGGCCCACATCGATGCAGGTAAGACTACTCTTACAGAGCGTATCTTATACTACACCGGTGTTAACTATAAGATTGGTGATACTCATGAAGGTACTGCTACTATGGACTGGATGGAGCAGGAACAAGAAAGAGGTATCACAATTACTTCAGCCGCAACAACATGTCACTGGACTCAGGAATTCGAGCATAAGAAGATACCTGGTGCTTTAGAGCACCGTATCAATATTATCGATACCCCTGGTCACGTTGACTTTACTGTGGAAGTAGAACGTTCATTACGTGTACTTGACAGTGCGGTTGGTGTATTTTGTGCAAAGGGTGGTGTTGAACCACAGTCTGAAACAGTATGGCGTCAGGCAGACAAATATAACGTACCAAGAATGGCTTTCGTTAATAAGATGGACATTTCTGGTGCAAACTTCTACAATGTAGTAGATATGATTAAGAAGAGATTAGGTAAGAACGCTGTTCCTATCCAATTACCAATCGGTAAAGAAGATCAGTTCATGGGCGTTATCGATCTTTTCGAGATGAAAGCTTACTTCTATCTTGATGATAAGGGAGATCAGATTGAAATCAGAGATATCCCTGCAGATATGCAAGATGAAGCAGATGAATACAGAGCAGCTATGATTGAATCTATCTGTGAAACAGATGACGAGTTAATCGAGAAATTCTTAGAGGGTGAAGAGCCATCTACAGAAAGCTTAAAGGCAGCTCTTAGAAAGGCAACAATCGCAGTTCAGATTATTCCTGTTCTTTGCGGTTCTGCTTATAGAAATAAAGGTGTTCAGAAGTTACTTGATGCTGTCTTAGAATACATGCCAGCTCCTACTGATATTGAAGATATCAAAGGTGTTGACGAAGATGGTAACGAAGTTCACAGAAGATCTTCCGATGAAGAGCCTTTTGCAGCTTTAGCATTTAAGATTATGACTGACCCATTCGTAGGTAAGCTAGCATTCTTTAGAGTTTACTCCGGTACATTGAACTCTGGTTCTTATGTATTGAATGCAACAAAGGGCAAAAAAGAACGTGTTGGACGTATCTTACAGATGCATGCAAACAAGAGAGAAGATCTTGAAAAGGTTTACTCTGGTGATATTGCAGCAGCAGTAGGTTTCAAGACAACAACCACTGGTGATACTATCTGCGATGAAAAGTTCCCAGTTATCTTAGAGTCTATGGAATTCCCTAAACCAGTTATTGACGTAGCAATTGAGCCTAAGACAAAAGCTGGTCAGGATAAGATGGGTGAAGCTTTAGCTAAACTTGCTGAAGAAGATCCTACCTTCCGTGTTTCTACAAACGAAGAAACAGGTCAGACTAT
>JAEYWQ010000038.1 GCA_023428885.1 Bacillota bacterium | reverse complement strand
TGATCCTTGGCATAGAAATAACCCTGGATACACAAATCACTATGAGGACCATAACGGTCTGGTCTAGGATGGGCTTCACATAACTGCCAGATGATATTAATGTCTGGAAAATCAGGGATAAGCTCTTTAAGGGCCTGATGAGCCCTATAACAAAATGGGCATACATAATCAAAAAATATTTCTAATTCGTGTTTCATAGGATTCCTTTCTTATCTTAGCTCGATAGTTTTTAAAAACTGCTCTTACATTACTTGTTGTCACCTAAGAGTTGAGCCTTTATATTTTCTTCATTAAACTCGTACCAGATTACATCTTCTTTTTCTTCTTGGCTTTTTATAAAAGTATCATAATCACTCTTCGTAACAGTTTGATAATTAATTACATAGGGTTCATTGTTCAAGTTTGGTTTGTTATATGCTATATTCACATATTCCCAGTTATATGATGGAAATTGCAAGGTTGCATACCCATTGTCATCCGCAGCATTGGACCACATAAAACTACCATCATTTTTAAGGCCATATAATCCCCGATAGCTAAAGTTATAACCATATACTGTGCCCTCTCTGTAATGTAATACTTCAACATAATCCGGGTAAGGATAACTAGCAGTTAAACTATATTGGATAACAACTTCATCAATTTTATCTCCATCCATATCCAAGACCGCAAAATTAATGAATTGAAAGCTATCTGCTCCCTCTTTTAACAGTTGGTTCAAATAGATCGTTTTAGTTCCGCTCTCTGCGTATGATGTAGTAATCAATTGTACTTTATTTAACATGACATCCATATAAGCTAATAAGGCTGTTTGTTTGGATTGATCACCTATTAATGAAGTATCTGGTGTACTTGATAATTCATTAGCTGTGGAATCCAAAGTTCTTTGTTTATCCTTTGATGAGCAGCCGGCTAACCCAGCAAGCAAAAAACAACTAATGATTACCCGTGATACTATTTTTTTCATAAGTCCTCCCTATATATTTGATATATATCTACTCCATAACTTATGTGATTTCATTTCAATGATGCTATTATATTCTACTTCCTCTATTTATTGACCCACTTCTCGATGAACTCAGTATTCCATTATAAAGTCATCATTCACCCAATCGCATCCTCGATTAAAGTGAAGGCAAATGCGAACTCTAAAAGGATTTCCATAGATTTCCTTTAACAGACTAACAAATTACAAAATCTATTATATACCATGTATATGATTTTATAAAGCATTGCTATGAAACTTCCTATTCAATACACCATAAACACAACTGTATCGATACCATAATAGCAGCTAACATGTATTTGATTATTTTCGTCTATTACACTGTGCCAAAGGGACGGGGATGTTGACACATTACATGTTTGTCAACATCCCCGTCCCTTTGGCCTATACACTTGAAACCTTGACCTGACAAGCACCAACTAACCTTCTCCTTGGAATAAATTATTTCTTCATCGCTACGGACAACATCAATTTGATTCTGTTTAATTGATTAACACTGGATATTCCAGGATCATAATCGATTGGTATAATATTAGCTTGCGGATACTTCTCCTTTAACGGCTTGAACATTCCTTTCCCCGCCACATGATTTGGTAGACAGGCCAATGGTTGAACACAAATAATGTTATTCGTTCCCTGTTCGATAAATTCAAGCATCTCTGCGGTAACAAGCCAGCCTTCTCCGGTCTGATTCCCCAAGGATATCATGGAAGAGGCGAGCTTAGCAAGTAGTTCAATCGGTGTTGGCGGTTGAAAGCGAATGCTATCGCTCAGTGCCTTTAACACAGTTTTACGATACTTCATGATATAGGATGTGGCTATATCACTTAACTCTTTCTTTATTCTCTTCCCCGCAAGATATTCGTACAGGAACTTTGCATTATAATTACTATATAAGAGAAAGTCCAAAAGATCCGGTACCACTGCTTCAGCTCCCTCTTCTTCCAATAGACTGACAATGTCATTATTGGCGGTAGGATGGTACTTTAACAAAATCTCTCCTACAATACCCACCTTCGGTTTTTTAAGATCTAATAATTCCAAATGCTCAAAATCATATATAATATTCTTGATATTTTTATCAAAGACCTTTTTCTTGCCAGTTCGAATATTTTCCTTTGCTTTCTCATTCCAGCTTTCATAAAGTGTTTGTGAAGCGTTTGGAACCTTTTCATACGGTCGAGTTCGGTTCATAACTCTCATAAATAAATCTCCGTAAATCAATGCCATAATACATCGCTGAATGAGTCCAAGGGATAATTTAAAGCCCGGTTGTTTTTCCAAACCTGCCACATTCAAAGAGATAATTGGGACATGTTCAAACCCGGCCTTTTTTAAGCCTAATTTTAAGAATGCAATATAATTCGTTGCCCTGCATCCACCGCCAGTCTGTGTGATAATGACCGAGGTTTGATTCACATCATACTCCCCAGACTTTAGTGCTTTAATAATCTGACCTATCACTACAATTGCTGGGTAACAAGCGTCATTGTTAACATATTTTAATCCTTCTTCCACGGCATGCCGATCCACGGCAGGAAGCACTACCATCTGATAACCACAGGTCCGAATTGCCTCTTGTAATAAATCAAAATGATAGGGTGCCATCTGTGGTGCTAAAATCGTATGGGTTTTTCGCATTTCTTTCGTAAACATAGGACGGTAATCTATGAATTCTTCCTTTACTACTTGAAGTGAATTCCGTTCTTTTTCCTCCATGGCTGCTTTTAAGGAACGTATTCGAATTTTAGCGGCACCTAGATTATTCCCTTCATCAATTTTTAACATGGTATACATCTTCCCGCCATAGGCTAATAGCTCTGAAATCTGGTCTGTGGTAACAGCATCAAGACCACATCCAAAGGAATTTAGCTGAATTAATTCTAAGTTTGCTTCCTGTGCTACCAAGGCTGCTGCCCGATACAATCTAGAGTTATATACCCATTGATCCACCGTCCTTAATTTATGCTTTAGAACTGTCAGATGAGAAATGCTATCTTCGGTTAGCACTGCCATTCCGTAGGAAGTTATGAGATTTGAGATTCCATGGTTGATTTCCGGATCCACATGATAGGGTTTTCCACATAAAACAATACCTTTTTGATTTGTTTTCTTAAGAAAGGCAAGCGTTTCTTCCCCCTTTTGCTGAATATCCGTCTTATATTGTTCCCTTTCTTTGCAAGCTGCAAGTACTGCTCTCTTGGCTTCTTGTTCGCTGACATGAAAGTCCTTAAACTCCTCTGTAATACGCTTAATGAGTACTTTTTCATTGTCAAGTGAAAGAAAGGGAGTTAGCAGCTTCACACCTTGTTGCTTTAATTCATCGATATTTCCCTTAATAACTTCAGGATAGGATATCACAATAGGACAATTATAGTGGTTCGTCACATCCTGATATTCCATTTTTTCATATACCACGCAGGGATAGAATATCGTTTTCACTCCTCGATCAATTAAATCCATCATATGCCCATGACAAAGCTTTGCAGGGTAGCATGCAGACTCCGAAGGAATCGTCTCTAAGCCTTTCTCATACAGTTTCTTCCCGGAAGGTGAAGAAAGAAGGACAGAAAAACCCAACTCGGATAACAAGGTAAACCAGAATGGATAGTTCTCATACATATTAAGGACTCTTGGTATACCGATTAGCCCACGTTTCGCATCCTTAAGGTTTAAAGCTTGATAATGAAAGCTTCGACGATATTTATACTCATAGAGATTCGGCAGTTTTTGTGTACTTGCTCCTTCTAATCCCAAGCCTCTTTCACATCGATTCCCAGCAGTATAAGTTTCTCCATTAGAGAAGTGATTTACTGTAAGCAAGCATTGGTTTTGACACCCTTCACAACGGCGGTTAATCGACTGCATAGTAAACTCGGCTAAGTGTTCCTTCGATAAAAGGGAGGATGTTTCTCCCTCCTGGTAATGTTCTTTCGCTATTAAAGCAGCTCCATATGCCCCCATCAACCCGGCAATATTCGGACGTATCACTTCTCTTCCTGCGATTAGTTCAAAGCATCGTAAAACCGCATCGTTATAAAAGGTCCCACCTTGAACAATAATCTTTCTTCCTATATCCTCTTCATTCCTGATCTTGATTACCTTGTAGAGAGCATTTTTAATTACGGAATAAGATAACCCAGCAGATAACTCCGAAACCTTTGCCCCCTCCTTTTGTGCTTGCTTGACTTTAGAATTCATAAAAACGGTGCATTTTGTACCCAGATCTACCGGTGCTTTTGAAAATAAAGCTTCCTTCGCAAACTCCTCCACGCTCATATTCAAAGAGCTAGCAAAGCCTTCTAGAAAAGAGCCACATCCAGAGGAACAGGCTTCATTTAATAGTATACTATCAATGGCACCGTCTTTAATTCTAAGACACTTCATATCCTGGCCGCCTATATCTAGAATAAAGTCCACTTCTGGTAAGAAATGTTTTGCAGCCTTATAATGGGCAACAGTCTCGATCTCACCAAGGTCTGCATGCAAAGCAGCTTTCATTAAGGCCTCTCCATATCCGGTCACAGCACACTTGGATATCAGGGCTGTATTAGGGAGGTTCTCATACAAGTCCTTTAATATCCAAACCATCTTTTTTAATGGCTTTCCTTCATTGCTTCCATAATAGGAGTACAGAATCTCTCCCTCCTCACCAATCAATACCAGTTTCATGGTTGTAGAGCCTGCATCAATGCCCAGATATGTTCTTCCTCTATAGTTAGAAAGCTCTCCATGATTTACAATCGACTGTTTATGACGATTCAGAAAGGATTGATAATCCTCTTCCTTCTCAAATAATGGCTGCAATCGTTTGACTTCTTCTTCAGAATACTCTTGGATACCTTCCACTCGCTTTACCAACTCTGAGAAAGCTATAGTGTCCTCTTTTTTTACTAATAATGCTGTCCCAATGGCTGCAAAGAGCTGGGAATGCTCTGGAACCAATGCCTCCTCCTTCGTCAACTTTAAGCTTTCTATAAACCGTTGTCGTAGTTCAGAAAGAAAATACAAGGGTCCACCCAAGAAGGCTACTTTCCCACGAATGGGCTTACCGCAAGCCAGACCACCGATCGTCTGATTTACCACCGCTTGTAGAATGGATACTACCACATCTTCTTTTCTTGCTCCATCATTGATTAGTGGCTGCACATCTGTCTTGGCAAATACCCCACATCTAGAAGCAATCGGATAAATTACCCGATATCCCTTCGCATATTCATTCAGCCCTACTGCATCAGTATGAAGTAAAGTTGCCATCTGATCAAGGAAAGCACCGGTTCCCCCAGCACAACTAGAGTTCATCCGCTGTTCTAAACCACCACTAAGATAGGTGATCTTTGCATCCTCTCCACCAAGCTCAATGATCACATCCGTTTCTGGAATATAATTCTCAACTGCCTTGGTACATGCAATGACTTCCTGAACAAAGTTGATATGAAGCCATTGAGATAGAGAAAGCCCTCCGGAGCCTGTAATACTTACCCGTAATTCAACGTTACCTAGGGCTTCATAACATTTTTTTATCAGGTTCCTTAAGGTAGATTTACTATCCGATAAGTGACGCTGGTACTCGCTGTATATTAAATGTTCACCTTCGTCCAACACCGCTAGTTTCACTGTAGTCGAACCAATATCAATTCCCATCTTATATCTATTCATTACCCGAACTCCAATCATAATAAAATGAAAGTAACTAACAACTATCATAAGTGACAAAGCTTCATCCAACATGTCAGCTATGATTTTAAGCAATCCGCATTGTTACAGTTCAGCCATACGGCCTAACTGCAACAATGGATGCACACAAAGTGCAATAGAGCACTTTGGCGCATGTTATTCTCGGGTTTTACTGGCGTAAAACACCTTGCGGTACTGATTGGCTGAACAGTAAATCCGCATTCATTTATTATTTACCTTCCTATTGATTTAATTCAATTATGGGCAAAGAAATCTAATAACATACATTCATTGATTTAGCATCCCTATCCAGGAGGTTTGCATTTTGGCACGTTGTGCCCTTTTTTGCTTAGGAAATTCATCTGAATTCTCAATGTAACTAAATCTGCCTCCATTGTTTGGGCAAGATCCTAATGATCATAGCCAAACACCAGAGGCAGAGCCAGAGAACAATATTTAATTAACTTCCATCTCATATAAAGCCATTGAACTTTCTTCGATGACTCTTACTATTTTAAAACCTGCACTTAAATATATTTGCTTTACAACTTCCTTATCAATTCCAGTATCTAATCGAATATACTTAATTTCTTTCGAGAAACATATCCCTTTAATACATTCAATTACTTGACTTGTCATCCCCTGATGAGCAATTTTTCTTCTTACACAAAATTTATGAAGATAGGCAAATGAAAGCTCCCTGATAGGTTATGGAACAACACGCCTTTTTCATCTCTTCGTCTATTTCTTTTGCAAT
>JAEYWQ010000426.1 GCA_023428885.1 Bacillota bacterium | reverse complement strand
CATTATGACAATGAACACTAAGTATAACATTGGGATCAATGTTCTTCATTCTGTCATTGATACGATAGATTAATTGGCCAAACTGCTCTGGTACCGCATAACCTACGGTATCAGGAATATTAATGATCGTGGCACCAGCTTTTATTACCGCTTCAATGGTCTTTAACATATAATCAAAATCCGAGCGGCTGGCATCCTCTAGAGAATACTGAACCTGTGGAAGATGCTTCTTTGCATATTTTACCGCAGCAACCCCCATCTCAATGACTTGTTCTGGCGTTTTTCTAAACTTCTTAGCAAGGTGAACATCAGAAGATCCCAATACGATATGAATCAAAGGATTCTCAGCTTCTTTGATGCTTTGATAGATGGAATCGATATCGGCTTCCACTGCTCTGCCTAATGCTGCAATGGTAACCTCCTTACCAATCGTTTTACTAATTTCTCTGACTGCTTCAAAATCTCCCTGAGAAGAAGAAGGGAAACCCACCTCCATCATATCTACTTTCATCTTGGCAATCTGTGCAGCGACAATTAACTTTTCCTCTAAATTTAACTTTGCTCCTGGGATCTGCTCCCCATCTCTTAATGTGGTATCAAATACATAAATTTTTCTTGACATAATACACTCTCCTTTTGAATTTTATGGTTAAGTGTCTACCCTGCAGACACTTTCGCACCGACCGGGTGTCGCTGCTTTTTGCGATTCCCGGTCGTGTGCTTCTTGGCACGTATAAAAAGCTCCCTTTTGTCTCAAAACTCTAGAGACGAAAAGGGAGCTTTCCGTGGTACCACTCTAATTCATACATGGAATGTATGCACTTTCTCGATACCTTATATTGTAATGATATGCTAATCCTCCTAGCATATCTCTCTATACTGATTCCTTCAATACAGGTACAATGAACCGATATCTATCCCCTATAACGGTGGGCATCCGTCTTAACCTACTTAAGTTCAGCCAGCAACTCAAAGGCGAGTTCACTATTCTCTAATTTCTGCTTCACACCAACCAGCAGATCTCTGAAAATTATCCAATAGCTACTATTCCTTATCAACGTCTTTTTATATTAAAAATATAATACTCATAGATGATGTTTTTGTCAACAGCAAATTTATATTTATACAAATTTTATGCAACTGTGTGAATTGCAACTGTTATGCAACTGTTTACACTTTATGCTTATAAATAACCTTCACATTGCATTTTATACTTCAAGATCATACAATTCCTATCTTATTCCGAAAGTAAGCGTTTTTCTCCTGTAAGCTCTTGAATTGGCTGGATATTCTGTGTCACCTCTAAGACGCCTAGATGTTCACCCTTTTCATTACATATAGCATAGCAACGAATCAAGATAGCATTCCGGACTTCACAATATATGTTCGTACGAACCTATACAGAAATAGAAGATGGCGATAAATTCTTATGAAAAGAAGATATAAAAAAATAGTAGACAAGATATATATCTTAGTCTACTATCCTTCAGTTATTAAGTTGTCTGTCTTATATCACCAAAGAAGGTGCTGTATATACACGAGACTTCAGCTCATTATCTAGCATATATAAGCCCTTTGGATCCCCTGCAAATAAGTCAAACTTTTTGATATTCTCATCTGAGTTCTTTTCTTCTTCACCTTGCTCTTTGATGAACCAGTCAAGAAACTGCATTGTTCTAAAATCATTAATCTTATATGCAGCTGCATATATCGTATTAATGGAATCAGTAACATACTGTTCATGTTCATAGGACTTCACCAATGGTTCTCTAAAATCAGCGAATTTCTCTGTAGGTGCATCAATCTGAGTTAGATGGACTTCCTCACCGTTATTTAATAAATACTGACGGAATAAAAGAGCATGGTCTCTTTCTTCCTGAGTCTGAATAAAGAACCAATTCTCAAATCCATTTAAATTCTTGTCTGCATAGTAATTAGCAATTTCTAAATATAAGTAAGCGGAATAGAACTCTTTATTGATCTGCTCGTTTAATAATCTTGCAATTTCTTTGTTTAACATAGTTTCTCCTTTCTATGGATAACCCATTCAAGTTAGCCGCAAAAACACAAATTTACTTAGTAGCTCACTAACTTATTATATTAATAATTCTCTGTTCTTACTTCAAAATAGCTCTGGGAATAACTACAAACTGGACATACTTCAGGTGCTTTTTTACCCATTACCAAGTGTCCACATACACGACATTCCCACATAGTTTCTTCCCCTTTTTCAAACACCTGCTGCATCTCAACATTCTTTAATAAAGCTCTGTAACGCTCTTCGTGAGATTTTTCAATAGCTGCAACTCTACGGAAACGTTCTGCTAATTCAGTGAATCCTTCTTCCGCAGCATCTTTCGCGAAACGGTCATACATATCCGTCCACTCATAGTTTTCTCCTTCCGCAGCATGTAAAAGGTTCTGTGCTGTGTTACCAAGATGGCCTAATTCCTCAAACCACAAACGAGCATGTTCCTGTTCATTGCGTGCTGTCTTTAAGAATATCTCAGCTAACTGTTCATATCCTTCTCTTTGCGCGATTGAAGCAAAGTATGTATACTTATTTCTCGCCTGGCTTTCTCCTGCAAATGCATCCATCAAATTCTTCTCTGTTTTTGTTCCTGCATAAGGATAAGACTTTGCTTCCTTTTGCTCTTCAAGTTTTACAAATGCAGATGCTGCTTGTTTGCATTTTGGACATTTAAAGTCTTCTGTTAACTCTCCTTCATGAATATAACCACATACAGAACAACGATATTTTGCCATTACTAGACCTCCTGATTGTTTTATATTAAGATTCACATTATTATGAGAATCTATAAAACATATTAACACTTTGTCTAACTATTATACCACCTTGTGGTAATTTTTTAAAGAAAAAAGTGAAATATTTTAGCAAAGAGATAAAAGCGTACCCTATCGTACGCTTTTATTTTATTCTCGTTGAACCTATTTATTCTTCGCAATTAATCTTTGAATTAACTTCACAATTTCAACAATTGGAATGACACATGCTGCTAATAAAACCGCAGTCACATATTCCTTCACACTGATATGCTCAAATTCAAATGCTTCCGCAAGGAATGGTACGTAGATTACTAACGTTGTTAAAACTAAACTTGCAATTCCAGCACCCCATAAGAAGATATTCTGTTTACGAATCTTGAAGATACTCATGCGTTGACTACGCATATTAAAGCTATGGAAGATTTCTGCAAAACTTAAGGTTAAGAATGCCATTGTTATACCGTCTGGACTTTGTGCAATCTCCCAAACACCAGATTCCATATAATGACCTGTAAAATAAGCAATTAAGGTAAGAACTGCGACTAAAACACCTTGATACATAACATCGAATCCAAGACCTTCTGAGAAGATTCCGGATCTGGCAGATCGAGGCTTTCTCTTCATCAGATTGGATTCGCCCTTCTCCATACCAAGTGCTAAGGCAGGGAAACTATCAGTTATTAAGTTAATCCATAGTAAATGTACTGGATGTAGGATAATAAATCCGAATAAGGTCGCAAAGAAAATACTTAGTACCTCACTCATATTAGAACCCAGTAAGAATTGAATGGATTTTCTAATATTATCATAGATTCTACGACCTTCTTCAACTGCTCCAACAATGGTAGCAAAGTTATCGTCTGCAAGTACCATGTCAGCAACATTCTTCGTAACATCCGTACCAGTGATACCCATACCAATTCCAATGTCAGCGCTCTTAATACTTGGTGCATCATTGACACCATCGCCTGTCATAGCAGTTACACATTCATTCTTCTTCCATGCGTTTACAATACGAACTTTGTGCTCCGGCTGAACTCTGGCATACACTCGATAATTTTCAATGGTTTTGTCTAACTCTTCCTCACTAATATCATCTAACATTGCACCAGTAATTGCCTGTGACTCGTTGCTTAATATACCTAATTGGTCTGCAATTGCCACAGCAGTGTCCTTATGATCACCAGTAATCATTACTGCAGTAATTCCAGCTGTCTTACACATGGCTATCGCATCTTTTACTTCTGGCCGAATTGGATCAATCATTCCAGTTAGTCCGATAAAGGTTAAATCATGTTCTAAGGTCTGTACTTCGAAATCAGAAGGTACTTCTTTATAATAACGTAGAGCTGCACATAATACACGTAAGGCTCTACTTGCCATATCTTTGTTGGCTGCTAATATCTCATTCTTAGCTTTTTCATCCAAAGGTAGGATCTGACCATCTTTTAAATATGTGCTACATTGTTTTAATACTTCATCTGGGGCACCTTTGGTATATTGCACGATTCCATCTCTTGTTTTATGAACCGTACTCATCATTTTACGCATACTATCAAATGGTGCTTCTCCAATTCTTGGAGCATCCAACTTCAACTGAGGTTTTTTCAGCCCTTGCTTGTTTGCAAAGTTAACAAGAGCACATTCTGTTGGT
Source organism: Bacillota bacterium (assembly GCA_023428885.1). Taxonomy (GTDB): domain Bacteria; phylum Bacillota; class Clostridia; order Lachnospirales; family Lachnospiraceae; genus Lachnoclostridium. Next base: position 816 of record JAEYWQ010000426.1, on the reverse strand, counting down.
TCTCCAGTCGCTTCCCCATATGCATCCAATTCTGCATCACTGCAAAGAGCCATTGCAGTGGCAAGTTGAGAAACATTATCTCCATAATGCTCTACTACTGTCATTTTGTTTTGTGTTAAGGTACCAGTTTTATCACTACATATAATCTGAGCACAGCCTAAGGTTTCCACTGCTGTTAGTTTACGAATAATCGCCTTTCTCTTAGACATATTCGTTACACCAATAGATAATACAACCGTAACTACCATGGCCAGACCTTCTGGAATTGCAGCTACTGCTAAGCTTACAGCAATCATAAAGGTACTAAGTACTGTTTCGCCATCGAACTTACCAGAACGGATCAAGCTAAAAGCGAAGATAAAGATACAGATACCGATTACTAAAAAGCTTAAGACCTTGCTAAGCCCGGATAACTTTCTTTGTAACGGGGTTTGTCCTTCTTTTGCATTGGTAATAGCATCAGCAATCTTGCCCATCTCGGTTTTCATTCCAGTTCCAGTAATAACTGCTCTGCCTCGTCCATAAACAACGGTACTTCCCATGTATACCATGTTCTTTCTGTCACCCAAAGGAACTTCTTTTGCTTCATTGGCACTAAGTACATCTATTATCTTATTAACTGGCACGCTCTCCCCGGTCAAAGCAGCCTCTTCAATTTTCATACTTGCGCTTTCAAGAATTCTACCATCGGCAGGAACAGCATCACCCGCTTCTAATAAGATCACATCACCCACTACAATATCTTCACTTCTGATCACAGAAACTTGTCCATCTCGATATACTTTACTGGTTGCTGCAGCCATCTCTTGCAAAGCT
>JAEYWQ010000403.1 GCA_023428885.1 Bacillota bacterium | reverse complement strand
GATTTAACTTGTCCCAAGATAATACATCTTCTGCTTTTTTCTTGGATAAGAGGATGTTTCCTTCACGGTCTTCTCGTAATACCATACAAGTAAGCTCTTCTCCTATGGTAACATCTGCTTTGATTGAAAAACGAGGATCATTACTTAGCTCTTCAAGCTTAATGATTCCTTCGGAATAATAACCTAAGTCAACAGTTACTTCCGTATCAGAGATACCAATGATTGTTCCCTTCACCATATCGCCTTCTTGTAAACGCTTGAAGGAGCGACTGATTTCATCTTTAAAATCATCCATTGTTAAATTGTTTTCGTCCATTTGATTCACCTCTTGATTTATGATACTATAAAACTAAATTATCTTATGTTTTATATATCAATATAATAAGTGAGACAGGTAGCTGACACACTTATTATATAGTATATCATGTATTTCTTAATGGAACAATATGCGAATAATATGGAGGTAGGTATGGCAGCATTTTTAAAGGATATTACACCTTTTTTAGGGGAAAATAGAGTGAATGAGCAAGGTCAGAACCTAGAAGAATTCTTACAGGAATATAATCCAAACAAGTATCCAAATCCTTCTGTTACTGCTGATGTTATGGTTTTTTGGGCGGAAAATGAATTAAAAGAAGTAGAAAAAGACTTAAAATTATTATTAATTCGGCGTAAAAATCATCCGAGCATAGGTTGGTGGGCATTACCAGGCGGTTTTGTAGATATACGAGAGGATGCAGATGCCGCAGCAAAGCGTGAATTAGAAGAAGAGACAGGCTTAAAGAATATTGCTGTGGAACAGATCTGTGCATGGGGTAACTATAATCGTGACCCAAGAACACGTATCGTAACCATTGCCTATGTTGCATTACTAGAAAATAAAGTTAAAGTACAAGCTGGGGATGATGCTGAGGATGCAGCTTGGTTTCATGTTTTTCTAAAAAAGCTGGAAGAAAAGCCTGAGGATGAGAGAAAGATAGAGATTTATGAATTAAATCTAATCAACCCGATTGATCAAACAAAAGTCAGTGCAAAAGTCAAATATTCGTATCTTGATCATAGCATACTCAAAGACGAGAAATATGAAGTATTAGAGACGAATCATTTGGCTTTTGACCACCCGGCTTTTATTATTAAAGGGATACTGCATATTGCAGATCGATTAAAGAATTATAGGAAAGAGGTTTAAACTATTGATTTCGTTCGAATAAGTGGGAGTTTCCTTTCTTTCCAACTTGCTTAATTGCATTCACATAGGAGAGAATATTCAAGGCTGTCCAGGCTGTTCCTTGTGATACTTTTGCATATTTTTTATAGTCCTTTGTGGTAAATTGGCTTGGTAGGCTGTCAGGCAGCAGTTTTGCATAATCTGTTCTTTCACGGATAACTAATTCATCAGCAAAGTTAACAGGAATACCGTCATTACGAGTGGAACCCCGTTTGCGATCATGACTCCATCCATTTAACAGACGATATTCTTCGATATCAAGAAGAACGATATGTATGGATAGATTCGGATGGTTGAGATAATTTTTGATCTTATATAGTTCTGGAAAGATTTGAATTGGAGAACCAAGCTTTGGTGATTTTCTTGGCTTTGACACTTCGCCAGTAGATTCATCTACCCAGCAAAGCCACTTGGTGTAGGCTACAGGGTATACGATCGTAACTTTATGATCTGGTAAAAAGGCATCTAGCTTTCTACGGAGCGTATTAAAAGCTCTCGTCTGGATTTCTATAATTTGGTTACCCATTTGTATGTCTGCCACATAGTTATGAACCCTTTGTTCGTGATAACTAGAGTCAGGAGAAAAATATGATTTTAAGACAGCATGAATGGTCTTCTCACTTAAGGTTCCGATTCCATTTCGTTCTATATTTTGATCAATAATCGATGAGCATACTTCTTGAAATAGTAACTTGTCCATATCATTTACCTCTAAAAAAGCTTCTTGCTATAAGCATAGACTAGTTTATGTGATTGTACAAGCAGGAAATGAATAGTTTCTATATGGAAATACAAAGTGATAGGGCAGAATAGGTATGGTTGAACATTAAGGTAGAATATAAAAATAGAATATGATATATTAGTAGCAGACAGGATATCTTATAGTTTAATGAAAACGTATGGGTAGTCATAAGAATCAAAACATAATAAATTAAATGAAAATATAAAGATTTAGATAGGAGAATATATGAAAGATACATTAACCAAAGATTTATTATCTTATATTAAAAAGGCACCTACTCCATATCAAGCCGTGGAGCAAGGTGAAAAATTATTGCAAGAGGCAGGTTTTCATGAGTTATTGCTTTCCTCCCCATGGGAAGTTAAAAAGGGAGAGAACTATTATATCAAAGCATTTGGAACGTCACTATTTGCATTCAGCATTGGTAATCATGTAACAAGTGATCAAAGTTTTCATATCGCAGCAGCCCATACAGATCATCCATGCATTCATGTGAAACCAGTTGCAGAGATTCTTCAAAAGGATTATCTAAGAGTAAACTGTGAAATTTATGGTGGACCAATCTTAAATACCTGGTTGGATCGTCCGCTTTCCATTGCTGGTAAAGTATCCTTACGAAGTGATAAGGAATTAGAACCAAAGGTCGCCTTATTACATGTGGAAAAACCATTTTTAACAGTACCTAATTTAGCAATTCATATGAATCGTGATGTGAATAAGGGTGTTGAATTAATGAAACAAACGGATATGCTTCCGTTGATGGGAATGCTTTCAGATCAATTAAATCAAAAGAACTATTTTGTAGAATTTCTTGCAAAGCAGTTAAATGTGAAAGCAACAGAGATTTTAGATTTCGATTTATATATTTACAATGCAGAAGAGGGACTTACCTTAGGAATCGCTGATGAGTTTGTACAAAGCCCACGTTTGGATAACTTAACTTCTTGTTATGCACTATTACATGGAATGATGGAGAGTAAGCGTGAAGACGCGATTAATGTTATTGCATTATTCGATCATGAAGAGATTGGTAGTCAAACAAAACAAGGAGCAAATTCAGCACTACTTGGATTGGTGCTTGAAAAGCTCTATGATAGTTTAGGATATACAAGAATTCAATTTAATGAAGCTATTATGCGCAGTTTCTTACTTTCTGTGGATGTGGCTCATGCAATGCATCCAAGCCATACTGAGAAGAGCGATCCAACAAATTGTTCTCTTTTAAATGAAGGAGTTGTATTTAAGATCAGCAGCAACCAACGTTATACCTTTGATACTGAGGCGGTTGCTGGCTTACAGCAATTATGTGAAAAGAACCAGATTAAGTATAAAAAGTATGTAAATCACTCGGATGTGGTTGGTGGAGGTACTTTGGGGCCATTGATCTCTTCCTGGTTACCAATGAAAACAGTAGATTTAGGTGTGCCTTTATTAGCAATGCATTCTTCTCGTGAATTGATGGGCACACATGATTTTGTGGAATTAAACAAATTACTTTTAGCATTCTTTCAATAGATAGAGTATGAGCCTTCATCTATAACCATATATTGTATATTTTTATAAATGTGAGCCTATATATACACGAATGTCACAAAACTAACTGCTTAAATAAACATTTTATTGACAAATTGTACAAAAGATGGTATTATGAAAAAGGTCGGTATCGAGAAGGTATTGTCCGGAGGAAGAAGCATTGGGGAAATTTTAGAGGGCGGAACTAAAATAAAGTAAGATTGAGAAAGCAGTGTATGATTTATATGTAAGGAGGGGGCACGGGAATACCCAAATTGCAGGGACACATCCTACAGGTTTTTTCAATCTTATTTTATTTTGTTTTCAAATCATCGAAGCAAGACCAGTACCTTGACAAAGGAGTTAGTTTTAGTTTATACTAAATAAAATTATAGAAAAAGGCGAAGAAGAGAAGAGTAAGTTTAGATTCTTGTACAGAGAACCCTTGAATGAAGGAATTCATTGGCTGGAAATAGGGAACAGGGAAGATAGCTGAAGATGGTCTTGGAGCTGTGTAGCTGAATCGTAAGTTTAGGTTACAACGTAAGTCAAACGTTATCGTGACAGGCTGTGATAGCAGCCACCAAGGTCTTTTTCGTAAGGAGAAGATAAATTAAAGTGGTACCACGGGATTATGCTCTCGTCTTTAAATAGACGGGGGTTTTTTATTTATAGGAATTTGATTTTTCTATAGATGAAAAGGCACTATGTGCTCTTATGCACACCTGGCGGATGGGAATTAGTTGCATAAGTAACTTGTTTCTCTGAAAACTGCTTGGGAGCAATGTGCCTGTAAGTAGACAGTGTCAGCTTGCTGACACATAATATTAATTGTAGGAGGCGTTAATATGAGTAAACAACCGTATTATATTACGACAGCGATTGCTTATACATCAGGAAAACCACACATTGGAAATACCTATGAGATTGTATTGGCAGATAGTATTGCGAGATTTAAGAGATTGGAAGGCTATGATGTTTTCTTCCAAACAGGAACGGATGAACACGGACAAAAGATTGAGACAAAGGCAGCAGATGCCAATGTTACCCCAAAGGAATTTGTAGATGGCGTAGCAGGACAGATTCAGAGCATCTGGGATTTGATGAATTCTTCTTATGATAAATTTATTCGTACTACGGACGCTGATCATGAGAAACAAGTGCAAAAGATATTTAAGAAGTTATATGAACAAGGGGATATCTATAAGGGCCATTATGAAGGAATGTATTGCACACCTTGTGAATCCTTCTTTACTTCCTCACAGTTAGTTGATGGAAAGTGTCCTGATTGTGGTCGAGAATGTCAACCAGCGAAGGAAGAGGCATATTTCTTAAAGCTTTCTAAGTATACAGACCGCTTAATTGAGCATATCAATACCCATCCAGAGTTTATTCAACCAGAATCTCGTAAGAATGAGATGATGAATAACTTCTTAATACCAGGTTTACAAGATCTTTGCGTATCCCGTACTTCCTTTAAGTGGGGAATTCCAGTTGACTTTGATGACCGTCATGTGGTTTATGTATGGTTGGATGCGTTAAGTAACTATATCACTGGCATTGGTTATGACTGTGATGGAAATCATGGAGATAACTATAAGAAGTACTGGCCTGCGAATCTTCACTTAATTGGCAAGGATATTCTACGTTTCCATACCATCTATTGGCCAATTATGTTAATGGCTCTTAATGTGGAATTACCAAAGCAAGTATTTGGACATCCATGGCTTCTTCAGACAGATCCAGCTTCCAAAGATGGGGAAGGTGTGAAGATGAGTAAGTCCAGGGGTAATGTATTATATGCGGATGATTTGGTTGAATTGTTTGGTGTAGATGCTGTTCGTTACTTTGTACTTCATGAGATGCCATTTGAAAATGATGGTGTTATTAATCATGAATTGATGGTAGAAAGAATTAATTCTGACCTTGCAAATACCCTTGGTAATCTAGTAAACCGTACCATTTCCATGTCCAATAAGTACTTTGATGGTGTGGTAACACGTACAGATGCAGTAGATGCTGTGGATGAAGACTTAATTGCTGTTGCTACTTCCACAAAGGATAAAGTGGTGAAGAAGATGGCTGACTTGCGTGTTGCTGATGCCATCTCAGACATCTTTACTCTATTTAAACGTTGTAACAAGTACATTGATGAAACTATGCCTTGGGCACTTGCAAAAGATGAGTCTCAAAAGGACCGTTTATCCACTGTTTTGTATAACCTTGTAGAAAGTATATGTATTGGTGGTTATTTATTAGAGCCATTCTTACCAGAAAACTCAAAGAAGATTTTAGCTCAGTTAAATGCTACTCCACGTGAGTTTGATCAGTTAAGCCAATTTGGTGGCTATGTATCAGGAACAAAGGTAACTCCAACTCCTGAGATCTTATTTGCAAGACTTGATTTAAAAGAAGTACTTGCTAAAGTAGAGGAAAAGCAGCCAGCTGCGAAAGAAGAAGAGACGATAGAAAAGGAGCCAGAAAACGTGATTGAGATCGAAGCAAAACCGGAGATCACTTATGATGATTTTGCAAAACTTCAATTCCAGGTAGGAGAAATCATTGCTTGTGAAGAAGTGAAGAAATCAAAGAAATTACTATGCTCTCAAGTTAAAATTGGAAATCAGGTAAAACAAATTGTATCTGGTATCAAGGCTAATTATACAGCCGAAGAAATGGTTGGTAAGAAGGTTATGGTTTTAGTTAATCTAAAACCTGCTACTCTTGCAGGTATTGTTTCTGAAGGTATGTTATTATGTGCAGAAGATGAGAACGGTGTTCTTGCCCTTATGACACCAGAAAAACCAATGCCAGCTGGTGCAGAAATCTGTTAATTAATTGATGAAGATAGCATGCTGACTAATAGCTTGCATGAAAATAAAGCGTTACAAAGTCTAATATGGTTTTGTAGCGCTTTTTAATATGCATATTTTGCGTATGCCAGTAGGTGTATAGACAGAATAATGCGTTGTGTAAGGAATTTATTCCTTTAAAACCTGCTCAGGCGCAATAGTTACGAATTTTATGTTCTTGTTTTTGCTTAGCCATTCTTTAAATGTACTTCCGTCTCGACCTTCCAAAATGGCAATGGGCTCATGCGTTATTCCATTACAAACAACTGTGCAATATTTAAAACGCTTTTTACTAGCAAAGTCATCAACTCCAATAACCTCTGGAACCTCAGCTATTTCTTGATGTTCAAATTTATCTTTTAGCATACGAATAATCGTTTGCCTACATATTTGAATTCCAGAAGCTTTGCAGATTCTCGCTGCTCCTTCACAGCTTGTTTCCAATGCAAGGTTTGATATAAAATCTTCACATCGAAATGTCATACGGCTATATCGTGAAAGGAAACCGTCATAGGATTCAGCAACCGTCTTTACAGCGCATTGATCATTATCACATTGATATTCATGCGCACGTATTTTCAATACAGTATGTTTTCCGAGAATAGGAAGATCCTGAACTTCGATGCCAATAGACAGTTCTTTCCCACATTTAGGGCATATGCGAGTCGTGGAGTTTGAACGCATCATGATAAAAATGTTCTTTTTATCCTGTAGAATATCAGTAATATGTAATTCAGCTGGATAAAAGGACTGAAGTTCTATAGAAGTATTCATTTATAATTACCAGCCTTTTTCTTATATTACTAATATTATACATACTCGCTTACACATGTCATTATGAAAAACGGATAATTATGGAAGTGTTAAATGCAAAAGTAAATTCCAGAATGCAAGAGTAAATTCAGGTAAATTTCATTAGGCAGAATTTAGTCGCGCACACTGTTTTATATGAGGGTAAAAAAAGTTATAATTTAGGATGGTTATCTGT
>JAEYWQ010000228.1 GCA_023428885.1 Bacillota bacterium | reverse complement strand
AGTTTGACTTGCAATGTAGCCCAAGGTCTTACTAATTGGATTATCCATATACAGTAAACTTTCAATCGATACAGCATAAAGACCGATTTTACCGCCCAGATCAACCTCACTACCAGCTTTCAGCCTTCCTAGGTTAATATAATGCCCATTCACCCATAACAAAGCTTGCTTTAAATCTATCTTCGACTGATTACGAATTGTCCCAGAAAGAGCATACTCGTCAAGGAATACTTCCCCTTGAATCACAGTCTCATATGGCTTATGATAAGTCGCTTGAAACAATTCTCCTGAAAAAGCTGGCCGATTATAAAATGTTAACTCGATGCCCTCCCCTGTATCTGTAGCTTTAGTAGCTTCCTTCCCATAATCATAAAAACGCTGTGGATTCTCCTTTGTTTGATACAAGGAACCATAGAAGGTTGGATATTCGAAGGCATCCACAACTAAACTATCTGCCCTTCCCATCTCAACACTGTTAATGCTCTTATTGGCCAAAACGATGGAAGCAAAGGAGTCTCCAACAACCTCATTCAAGGATGTATCATAATACTCGATGTTCATGTAGCCAGCATAAGGCTCATTGATCCGAGTAGAGGATCCCATAAAATACATGACCCCTAAGAATAAAAAAGTAATCAATGGCACATATATCCAAACCTTCATCTGCCGCTTCCGCTTCCATAAGATATAGAATAGAACCGGACCAATCACAAGAAGATAAATCACTAACACTATAATATAAGGTAATACTTGTGGAACCTGCCCCATCTCAGGGTATTTTCCAAGATTCGAGATTCGATAATCCTGAGTATTCGTATAACTTTCCATTTTATTTTTATTAATAGACTCATTGGAACGCTGTTCAAGAACTGTCATAACAATACTAGAATAGAAGAGGTTCAGTAACTTTCCCCCCGCATTCTCATACAAAGAAAGGTTTTCTGCTGTCATCTTTGGGTTACTTAGACCAAAATGAAATAATTGAACGACGCCTTGCCCAAAATCAACCGCTTCATATAAGTAATTATTTTCACTTACAATACTTGTTTTCCTATTCTTAATAGAAAATGAAGTGATGTATTTATCTACCTTAGACCCATCCAAATCATTGATCGTCAAACCGCTTAACATACTGCTACCGACATACACATTATAGGCCGAAGAGCTATCGAATTCTTTACTTGCCTTAATATCCTGCAGTAATTTACTTCTAGTCGCTTCATAGTTATTAATCTTTGCTAGTTGTTTTTTGTTTTCTTGATCATCCACTAAACTAGCCAAGAATACTTTTGTATTCTCAGCTTCATAATTGATGCGCTGATCCATTTCAATGACATGATATTGCTCTAATAATTCAACATTAGGCATATAGTCGTCTCCTATGCCAAGAATTAACGCACCACCACGCCTCGTCCAATCGATGAGAGCTTCCAGCTCTTTTACCTCAAGGCTATCCAAATTAAACTCATCAATAATAATCACATCTAATAGATCATATGCCATATAATCATTTGGCAAGTTAGTTTTATCTAGGTTAACAACTTTGTTCCCAAAATACTCAAAATACGACAATTCTTCAGGTCTCTCACTCAGCAAACCCACAAAACAGTAGTCTCCCAGGTTCATCACCTGAAGTGGAATTAACTCTTCTACAATTGTCTTCCCCTCTTCTTCAATACGTAAAACCATATCCTGGCTTGCTCGATTCATCGGAAGCAGCATTTCAACCTCTGATTTATCTCCACCAGCAAACACAGTTTCCTTAGAGTAGGCAATGTTATCCTGATTCTCGTTAATCAAAACAACTGTCACTTCGCCTTCAATAGTTTCACCTTTATTATATACATTGATTTGCATCAGAGAAAAGCGCCCATAACGCACTTCTTGGTTAAACCCAATGTTGAGTGTAATCACGAGCGAATCCTTCACTATGACAATCTCATCCTGCTTCTTGTTGGAAGCAGCAGACATCGCATCCACCCTTATACTATTGGTCATAATAAATATCAAACATAATACTACGATGATACGTTTGATCCATCTATCCATTTTGTTCCTCCAGATTGAGTGTAACCTCAAAAACAGTTCCTTCTAGGCTGCTTTTCGCATGAATGCTTCCGTTATGCATTGATATAATATTCTTAGCAATAGCTAACCCTAGCCCAGATCCACCAAGGTCTGTGTTTCTTGAACTGTCCACACGATAAAACTTATCAAAGATTTTTTCGAGATCTTTTTTAGGAATCACTTCTCCATAATTTGTAATATCAATCGTTACTTGTGTTTGGGAAGTAACCATGGAAATATTCACATTCTTTCCATTCTTTCCATATTTAATTGCATTTCCAATCAGATTCGCAAAGGCTCTTGCTAACAGATTGCCATCTGCTTCGACAATAATGCTCTTGCCTGAAATCTTTAAATCATAATCCAACCCATGCTCACAAAAGCTCGGATAAAACTCATCCAGCAGCTGTTCCATCATTTTAACCATATCCACGTGATCTAGATGCAATGCCACCTGACCAAATTCGAATTTGGTATAAGTAAACAAATCTTCAATTAACTTCTCCAAGCGTTTGGATTTAGAGTAAGCAATTTGAATATACTTATCACGAGTCTCAGATGCTAGTTCTTTATTTGAAACAATATCTAGATATCCAATAATTGAAGTTAATGGGGTCCTTAAATCATGAGCAACATTGGTTATCAGCTCATTCTTTTTACTTTCTGCATTTCGCTCCTCTTCGATAATCCCCTTGATTTCCGTCGCCATACTGTTTAAGTTTCTTGCCATATCCGTAAATTCATCATCTTCTCGCAGGGGTAAGGTAGCATTGAAGTTACCCGTCGATAATTCCTTAATACCCTCGTTGATTTCTCTTAGATACCAGCTAAACTTCCTTGTAAATAAGGAAAAGAAAATGGAAAAGGACAAGAATGCTATAACCACTGACAAGATAATTACTACAATAACAAAGCCAAGATTTACTTCGCTCTCCCCAGAGCTTGTTAAAGGTCCAATAGTATCTGCAGTCTCAGTTCCAGTAATTCCAGTAAGATTGTTTGCTAAATTCTGATTGGTTAGAACCGTAGAATTTAAACTATCTTTGGCTGTAGTCGTGGGTATCTCTGTAACAGTTTTCGATGTGGTCTGCTTTGGAGTTACAATCTGATAAACACCATACATAGACAGCAGGAATAAAACTACTGTCAGCATTGCCAAAAGCATACTATATAAGCTATATAATAAATTTTTAAAGCGAAAGCTATGTGTATATCTCTCCTCCACAAGATTATCCTCTCTATCACTAATTTGAATTAAATCATTACTTTATTTCTCAATCTTATATCCAACACCCCATACAGTCTTGATAATCTCTGCATTCCTTGAATCCATCTCAATCTTTTCACGCAATCTTCGGATGTGTACCATAACTGTATTATTGGCTTCGTACATCTTCTCATTCCATACTCGTTCAAAGATCTCATCCGTAGAAAATACTCTACCTGCATTCGATGCTAATAAATATAAGATGTCAAACTCAATCGGTGTCAAGCGAACTTCACGATCATAAGCAACCACAATGTGTGTCTCCTTATTGATATGCAAATGCGTAACATGTATCTCATTCTCATTCTTTTCCTCACCAGAGTTAGGATTAAATTGCGTAAAACGACGAAGTTGTGACTTCACTCTTGCAGTTAATTCCAACGGATTGAAAGGCTTAATGACATAATCATCTGCACCAGTACTTAATCCAATAATCTTGTCTAAGTCAGAAGACTTAGCGCTAAGCATAATGATTGGTACAGTATTCGTCTCACGGATTTTCTTACACATTGTCAACCCATCAATTCCAGGCATCATAATATCTAGAATCACAAGCTTAATATTCTGCGCTTCTAAGATTTCGAAGCCTTCCATTGCACTCTTCGCCTTAAATACCCGATACCCATCACTCACTAGATGAATCTCCACCAGTTCAGCAATTTCAATATCATCGTCAATGACTAAAATATTGGTTTGTTCCATAGCAATAACCACCCTTCCTATATATATAACTTTGACTTCTAAACATCCCTACGACCTAAGACATTGGCCATTATTCCTGATGTTATTTTTCAATCTATCCTTAATAAGAATCCCCTACTATTTTATCCGTCATATAGTACCATCTTACCATAAAGCCCACCAAAAATCTTTAATATTTTCTTACAATAGAAGGACGCTTCTCCACCAATCCTATGATTGCGAAAGAAACGTCCTTATATATCAAAGCCTAAATTAATTAGGATGTTAAAAGCTCTCCACAAGCAAAACAGGTGATTTACACAATGTAAAAGAACGAATGCGCCTATGAAGATGCATTAGTCCTTCTTATGATCCGAGGATTTGCTTTATATCATAAAACAGATCTGTTTGAGCGCAGCGAGTTATCTGTTTTATGATATGTTCAATGCAAATCAGCGGATAATTAGAAGGTCTTATGCATCGTAATCGAAGCATGAGTCTTTTATATTGTGTAAATCACCCTAAATAAACTCAACAAGAGCTTTTAACATCCTAATTTCAACAACCTTTTAACTTAAATCGTTTGTTGAGTAACACTATAAGCCGGGTTCTGTATCTGATGATCATCTATCTTGACTATATGTCGCCATATAGCTCCTTTATCCCTTGAGGATAAAACGCGACCTACCTGAAAGCACGACGGGCAGCCGTATCGCTTTCCTTACTGCCAAAGCAGTAAACGTTTGGTCTTGCTTCGAGTGGGGTTTACACAGCCTTGCCTGTTACCAGACAAGCGGTGGTCTCTTACACCGCCATTCCACCCTTACCATACCAGTAAACTGATATGGCGGTTTCTTTTCTATTGCACTAGCCTTAGAGTCTCCTCCACCGGACGTTATCCGGCACCCTGCCCTATGAAGCCCGGACTTTCCTCACCTTAATCAGGCGCGATCATCTGTGCTACTCAACTATAGTACTCTACCATGAAACATAGAGTTTGTAAAGTCTAATCCTACTGGAAAATGAACTATAGTATCTATGAAATTATAGCCAACGTTGGCAAGCTAACAAAATTTCTACACTCTAAAACAGCTTCCACCTACAAACTCACGAATGATTGAGTTCTTTGGAATATCTTCGGTACTAACACCCAGAAAATAATCCAAAAACTTAAGCAAACGTTTCGCTTCCAGGTATTCACTACAGTTGTGTTCGATTCCAAAGAGAATCGGCTCCGCGTATTGTTTTAATACCGATAACTCATAAATCAGCGCTGAGTTAAACATCACATCTGCATCTTCTTGATAAGGAAAAATATTCTCTTCTTCTCCTCTTCTTACAGAAGGCCACATTGCTATCGTATCCCTCGCCGAAGCCCCTCTAGTTCGCGCATCCCTTACCATACGACGAATTAATCTACCATCCGTGGTTGGAATACGGTTATGCTCGTCAATATTTAATTGTGTCAAAGCACTGATATAGATTTTAAATTTGCTTTCCTTTGGTAAGCTATAGCTGAGAGCATCATTTAGCCCGTGAATTCCTTCGATGACTAAGATATCCTCTTCCCCAAGAGTCTTATAGTTTCCCTTATACTCTCTTTTTCCTGATTTAAAATTAAAGGATGGGAGCTCTACTGTCTTACCATTCATCAAATCGGTCATATCTTTATTAAATTGCTCGATATCGATGGCTTCTAAGGCTTCAAAATTATAGTTACCAAACTTATCCTTTGGTGTATTCTCACGATTCACAAAATAATCATCTACTGCAATTGGATGTGGCTTAAATCCAAGAGTTTTCAACTGTATAGAAAGTCGATGAGAGAAGGTGGTTTTACCAGACGAAGATGGGCCTGCTATCATAATAAACTTCTTATGTCCTGATGATTGAATCATCTGAGCAATGTCAGCAATCTTCTTTTCCTGTAAGGCTTCTTGTATCAGAATAATATCATTGATATTACCCTTGGTAATCTCTTCATTTAAAGCACCAACGGTTTCAATTCCCATGGTATGTGCCCATTGATTGGACTCTTGCAATGCCTGGAACAGTTTTGGACGCTGTTCTAAGACAGATACTTCTCTCGGATTATTCTTCTTCGGTAATAATAAGAGGAAGCCTTGTTCGTATGGAACTAAATCAAATACCTTTAAATATCTGGTACTTGGTGGCATATAACCATAGAAATAGTCATCAAAGCCATCTAAATGATACATATTTGCAGAGGACACCCGGCGAAAGCGAAATAACTTTTCTTTATCATACATCTGGTACTCATGAAATAAATTCTCTGCTTCTACAGTAGAGATGGAACGTTTATAAAAAGGTACATCTCGGTTAATAATCGCTTGCATCTCTATCTTAACTTGCTCAATAAGCTCTGGAGTTATCCTTGCCATACCATCAAGTTCACAGTAAATCCCTCCACCAATGGAATGCTCCACCCGAACCTTATCGATACGGTCATGTCCAAGCACCCGATAGATCGCGCGAAGCATAACGAAGGTGATACCTCTGATATAAGTCTTGACTCCTGCATCATCCAATGTTGTGATAAACTCTAGTGTACAGTCTTCTTTTAGAGTCTTAAATAATTCCCGAAGTCTTCCATTCATTAAGACCAACATGATATCCTGCTCATACTGCTGTTGATATTCCTTGGCTATGGTCTGATATGTGATCCCTTTTTCATATTCCTTTGTTTCACCATTGATTGTAACTTTACATAACTCCATGTTTACCTCCATGTGTCAATCGTTGATAGCTATATCAGGTTGTACAGTGATATTTTGTGATTGCCCTCTCCCTGCATTCATAAACCTAGCTCAATGATTGATAGAAAGAAAGCCCATATTCAAGCATCTTAAGTTCTTCTATCATTTCTTCATAGCGAATATTGTTCTTCTCGCTTGGATGCTCAAGGAGGCTAGCCTGAATCAACTTTGCCTTTTGAATTTCTTTTAAAAGGTACTCTTTTAAGATGGGATGTCTTTCCTTTAGGAGAAGCTCTCCATACTTATGATAAGTACGCTTTACGACAGATACTTCTTCCTTATTTACAATTGACACTTCTTCCTCTTTTACAATTGATACTTCTTCCTCTTTTTTTGCATGTATAACAACATAATATTTCCCATCGTCAATACACATGTTTTCCTCGCATATTGAAAAGTTCAGTTTATGTAGATACTCCCGTACCTTCTCTGCTTCTGATTGTGGCTGCAAAATAAGCTCATTTGCAGCGTTCACGCAATCTAAGCCCCTTGACAGAATCTGCATCATCAAAATTCCACCCATTCCTGCAATTACTATGGAGTTTGCCTCTCCAGGACACAGTTTCTCTAAACCATTCGATAACCTGATTGAAATCCTATCTGATAAGTTTGCGTCCTTTACATTCTCCATGGCTTTTTGAAGCGGACCCTCATTGATATCCAGCGCCACACTCCGCTTCGCAATCTCATTCTCTACCAAGTAAATAGAAATATAGGCATGGTCACAGCCAACATCAGCAACAAGACTGTTTGGTGAAACACAATCTGCCACCATCTGTAATCGTTTTGATAAATGCATCTAATCTATTATCCTTCTAACTGTTCAGTTCCTCAAAGTTATATGACATGTTTTGTATGTCGTCACATGTTTTATGTCATCACATGTTTTGTATGTCATCACATCGTTTGGATGTCATCACATCGTTTGAATGTCATCACATCGTTTGGATGTCAATGCAGGCAAACTGTCTTAATACATTCCATTTTGCGATGTCACTTTTGAGATTCTTATAGTTACTTCCCTTCTTACTATTATTCTAAATAATCTTTTAACTTTCTGGAACGGCTTGGATGCCTTAATTTACGTAACGCCTTCGCCTCAATCTGGCGAATTCTCTCACGTGTTACATTAAAGTCCTTACCTACCTCTTCTAAGGTCCTAGCCCTACCGTCATCTAGGCCGAATCTAAGCCTCAATACCTTTTGCTCCCGATCCGTCAAGGTTCCTAATACTTCCATCAATTGCTCCTTAAGTAAGGTAAATGCCGCAGCTTCAGCTGGTACCGGAACATTATCATCTTGAATGAAATCACCAAGATGACTGTCCTCCTCTTCGCCAATTGGAGTCTCTAAAGAAACCGGTTCCTGTGATATTTTTTGAATCTCTCTAACACGATCCACCGGCAACTTCATTTCCTTTGCAATCTCCTCTGGAAATGGCTCACGCCCCAGCTCCTGCAATAACTGACGTTGTACACGGATTAACTTATTGATCGTTTCCACCATATGAACAGGAATACGAATGGTTCTTGCCTGGTCTGCTATGGCTCTTGTAATTGCCTGTCGAATCCACCAAGTTGCATAGGTGCTGAATTTATATCCTTTTCGATAGTCGAACTTCTCTACCGCCTTAATCAAACCAAGATTTCCTTCTTGAATTAAGTCTAAGAATTGCATACCTCGACCCACATAACGCTTTGCAATGCTTACTACCAATCTTAGGTTTGCCTCTGCTAACCGCTTCTTAGCTTCTCTTTGGCCATCTTCCATTCTCTGCGCCAAACTGATTTCTTCTTCTGCACTTAGTAAAGGAACCTTACCAATCTCCTTTAAATACATGCGAACTGGATCTTCTATGCCAATACCTTCAGGCACAGAAAGATCAATCTTTGATAAATCTTCTTCCTCCGCTTCAATTAAGGCTAAATCCTCTTCATCCACATCATCAACGTCATCGATTTCCTCAACTTCATCTAGTTCAGGAACCCGTAAGATGTCAACGTTGTTCGTTTCCAAAAACTCATAAATTCGTTCAATAAATTCTGCGTCAATCTGAGATTCTGAGAAAAAATCGTTTATCTCCTCATATTCAAGTACGTTCTTCTTTTTCTTAGCATAATCTAACAATTCTTTCAGCTTTTCATGAAATTTTGCCACATTTTCATCCATAAATAGCAACCTTCTTTCCTCGTCTGATTGTTAACTAAATTTGCATTCTCCAGACTATGAATAATTGCACCTTTTTTAAGTTTATCCACGATTCAGAGAACTATGCAACTTATCAAGTCCTTGCTGTTCCTTCATTACGTCTTGAAGCGCTAAGATGTCATTGTCTTCGATTGCCTTTTTATATGCCTGTTCTAAACTACTTTTTTTAACCCTCACCACAGTGTCAGCAAAGAGCTTTTTTCGTTCCGTCTCATTCATCTCTACCCTAATCTGAGTTGAAAACAAATCTGCAACCTGAGTCTGTTCCTCTTTACTTTCAAACCGATTAATGATTTTTGCTGGTGTTACTACCTTTTCATTGGCATATTGATCAAAAACCATCGTAGCAACTTCACGATATAACTCGACTGTAAAATCTTGTGGGTTTATTATATTGGTTATCCTTTCAAAGGCATCGGGTTCATCAATGAGCCAGGTCAGCAAGATCTTCTGAGATTGCAACATGCCTTCCTCTGGCTTTACTTTCTTGGAGCCCTGCTCTTTCTCGCGAGCCCTGGTCTCACGAGCTACATTCACCATGGATAGAGAAGCTCCATATTTATTCACTAACTTACGAAGATTTTCATAGCTTACATTATATTTACGAGAAATGGCCTCAACATAATTATTTCGTTCAATTTCTTCCGTAAAGGCCAGTAACCGCTTTGCTGTTTCATTGAAAAACTTGGTCTTTTGCTCTGGATCCTCTAAATGATAATCCTTTTCTAAAACCTCAATTTCATAATAAAAGCTATTCATCGCTTGATCAATTCTCTTCTGGTATTCTTCCGCACCCAGAGCTTTGATAAATTCATCCGGATCCTTATATGGTTTCATATTGATTACCCTAGCACTTAACCCAGCTTCCTTTAAGATAGGAATCGCTCGAAGTGCAGCTGCAGTACCAGCACCATCGCTATCATAGGTTAGGATTACCTCCTTGGTATAACGAGAGAGCAGCTTGGCTTGCTGTGGAGTAAACGCTGTTCCTAAGGAAGCAACCGAATTTGTAAAGCCCGCTTGATGAAGCGATATTACATCCATATAACCCTCACAGATTAACATATAGGGCTTTCGCGATTGTCTTGCAAAATTAAGACCAAATAAATTACGACTCTTATCAAAGATCAATGTTTCTGGGGAGTTTAGATACTTAGGAGTTCCCTCACCCATAACACGGCCACCAAAGGCAATTACCTTATTGTTTCCATCCATAATTGGGAACATGACACGATTCCAAAACTTATCATATACTCCCTTCGTTTCATCCATGGTAAACAGCCCACATTGTCGTAACAGACTATCCTCATAACCTTGGTTTTTCATATATTGATATAAGCTATCGGAGAATTTATTGGAATACCCAAGTCCAAAGCGAGTGATAATCTCATCAGATAACTCTCGATTTTTAAGATAAGCAAGAGCCTCTGTTCCACGTTCACTCCTTAACTGATAAAAATAATACTTGGCTGCTTCTTTATAAACTTCAAGTATTCGGCTCTTTAAATCAGCGGCCCGCTTTGCTTCCTCTGATTGTTCAAGCTCGGGAAGCTTGACTCCAGCCCGGTCTGCCAGACTTCGTAAGGCTTCGCCAAAGGTATAATTCTCATACTCCATAATAAAGGTAAATACATTACCTCCGACCCCACAGCCGAAGCAGTGATACATCTGCTTTGATCCACTCACGGAAAAGGAAGGAGATTTTTCATTATGAAACGGGCACAATCCCATATAATTGCTGCCAGTTTTTTTTAGTCTTACATACGAACCCACAATATCTACTATATCATTGCGTGATCTCACTTCTTCCACAAGTTCTTCTGGATAATACATCATTACACCTTCCATTTTAAGTTATAAAATAAATCTAATAAACATCCCATGAGGTAGGTATCATAATTTCCTTAAATCGTACCACCGCATAACGGTCCGTCATACCCGCAATATAGTCACATACCACCCGGCTGGCGGCTTCGTTTTTTTCCTCTATCATATAGATATATTCCTCTGGCAATAATTCATAACGCTTAAGATAATATTCATATAATTGTTCTATCATCTGTTCTGCTTTTGCTTCCTGACCTTTTGCCACAGGATTGGTATAAACACTATGAAACATATATTTTCTCAAATTCATCATAGCCTGTTCAACAGGTTCTGACATAATAATATCATTCTTGCCAGCGCTATTCAAGACAATGTCATGAATTAGCGTATTAAGTCTTTCCTTCGGATTATGACCTAAGATATCAGTGATTTCGCTTGGGATATCTTCTTCTCTAATAATATGACCACGAACCGCATCGTCGATATCATGATTGATATAAGCGATCTTATCCGATAAGCGCACCACTTTCCCCTCTAGCGTCGATGGGTGGCCCGCCGTCTGATGATTTCGTATGCCATCTCTAACCTCCTTGGTTAGGTTCAAGCCTTTCCCGTTCTTCTCAAGTAGTTCCACGACACGAATGCTCTGCAGGTGATGCTCAAAACCACCTTCACAAACCCGGTTTAAGGCTCTCTCTCCAGCATGTCCAAAGGGTGTGTGACCCAAATCGTGTCCTAAAGCAATTGCTTCTGCTAAATCTTCGTTCAATCGTAAGGCCCTGGCAATGGTTCTTGCATTCTGGGAAACTTCCAGGGTATGAGTCATTCTAGTTCGATAATGATCTCCTTCAGGGGCCAAAAATACTTGTGTCTTACCCTTTAATCTTCGAAATGTCTTGGAATGAAGGATGCGATCTCGATCCCTCTGATAAGCTGGTCGAATGTCACAATCCTCTTCTAGCACATCACGGCCTTGAGTCTCATCACTAAATGATGCATAAGGGCTAAAAATATCATGTTCTCTTTCTTCCAACATTCTTCTAATATCTGATTTATTCATTTTCCCCTCCTTAAGCTCAAATTCATCCATATCTATTTCCTATCAAGCACTCTTACTTATATTATTCTACGTTAAATAGCGATTTCCTTTTTTTTAATAAATATACTTTCGACATATTTCAACTTTTCCTTTAGGGGCCAAGGGTATAACGAGAGTAAGATGACAAGGAGCATGTAAATTGTCATACTTGTTAGTATACAAAAGACAGATGATAAAGAGACGAGGGTGTTATCACACTTGTTATATGACAACACCCTCGTCCCTTTATCATCGCCTGTCTACTTGGTCTACCCATTCACTGGGAACGCCCTGTATTCTTGGCAAACTATTTACACTTCTCTTTACCACAGCCGCTACATCCATCACAGCTGCAAAACTTTCCTGCTTTTACTTCTTTTACCCTTTTACGAATTACAAAACCACTATATAAAAGGAGAAGTAAGCCTATAATAATCGAAGCTAGCATGAAACCACTTCCTTTCGAACACCTGCAAACTAAACCTTAGGCTCAAATAAAGTATCTGCTTGATCCCTAAACAACACCTTAAGCTTAACAATCTACCTAACTTGACACCCTAAACAACACCTTAAGCTTAGCAATCTACCTAACTTGACACCCTAAACAACACCTTAAGCTTAACAATCTACCTACTTGACGCCCTAAACAACACCTTAAGCTAACAATCTACCTACTTGACGCCCTAAGCTAAACTTAAGCTATAAACAAATTACCTAGCTGATATACAAGAAGGGCAGCCACATATGCCACGATTAACTGAAAGAGTATACTAAAAGCCGTCCATTTCCAGGATTTAAGTTCTCTCTTAACCACAGCAATCGTTGCTACGCATGGAGTATATAACAAACAAAATACCATAAGTGCATAGGCATTGATTGCTCCAAATCCTTGGCCAGACAGGATTTGAACTAAGCTATCCATGCCTTGGGCGGAATTAATATTAGCAATGCCAAATAATACACTAAAGCTTGATACTACGACTTCCTTGGCTGCAAGTCCTGAGATCAGGGCAACTACAATCTGCCATAAGCCTAAGCCTGCTGGTATTAATAATGGGCTTAGCAACTTTCCTGCACTTGCTCCAAAGCTTTGGCTCATATCCTCAACCATACCAGAAGGACCAAAGTTTAAGAGGAACCATATGAGAATGGAAGCTAAGAATATCGTGGTTCCTGCCTTGGTTAAGTAATCTTTTACCTTATCCCATACATAAATGAATATAGTTCTCTTATTTGGTGTTTTATATTCAGGCAACTCAATTAGTAATGGGCTCATTTTATTGTTGCCACTAAATTTATGCATAATAAATGCAGATAGGACAGCAATCACTAATCCAATCAGATACATTGAAAATGCTGCAAATATAGCATAGCGTCCGAAGAACATCTCAGAGAACAAGACATAGATCGGTAGTCTTGCACTGCAAGACATAAATGGGGTAATCAATACCGTTCTTCTCCGATCCTTCATATTCTCTAGAGCACGTGATGCCATTACCGCTGGTACAGTACATCCAAATCCAAGTATCATCGGTATGAAGGCCCTTCCGGAAAGGCCTAGCTTTCCCATCAAACCATCCATAATATAAGCAACTCTTGACATATAGCCACTGTCTTCTAAAAAGGCAAGAGCTAAAAACAGAATAAATATATTCGGTAAAAAGGTTAGGATTCCACCAACACCAGCAATAATACCATCCACAATCAGAGAAGATAACACCTGATTGGCTCCAAGGTAGTCTAATGCAGCGGCTACCCAGTCAGAGAAACTACTAAGACCTACTTCAAAAACACCCTTCATCAAATCTCCGATGGTAAAGGTTAAGAAAAACACCAATGCCATAATTCCCAAAAAGATAGGAAAACCAAGGATTCTATGTGTTAATATACGATCTACTTTATCGGTTAGTGCAGCTTTATGACTCTTATTTACCAAACATTCTTCAATAATTTCATCAATAAAATCATATTTTTGATGAATAATCTCTGTTTCATAAGAACGATCAGCAATTCCTGACAAATCGATTCCTGTAGCCTCCATGACTTCTGGATCATGTTCTAACAGCTTTATTGCATACCAGCGATAATTATTGGTCTGAAAACCACCCTCAATCAAACGATTCGTTAATTCATCGATCTTATCTTCAATCTCATCGGAATATACCATGGCATACTCTTTATGATGAGTATGTATGTGTTTACTTTCTCCTTCATTATGAGGATGCTGATGGGAAAATCCGATGTCGTGACACTTCTTTTTATGATGTGCGACGGTATGCATTAAAATATCAAGCCCAGTTCTGCGGCGTGCTGATACAGGAATACAAGGAATACCCAACATCTCTGGCAGACGATGTAAGTCAATCTCCATTCCTCTTTCTTCTACGATATCCATCATATTAAGAGCTAATATCACTGGTTTTCCTAATTCAATCAACTGTAAGGTTAAGTATAGGTTACGTTCCAAGGCAGACGCATCTGCAACGTCAACAATGACATCCACCTCAGAATCCAGAATAAACTGACGTGTGAGCTTTTCCTCCATGGTATAGGAAGTCAAGCTGTAAATACCAGGTAGGTCTACTAGGCGGAAACGATGCTTATGATACTTCATAGCACCTTCCTTCTTCTCAACCGTCACCCCCGGCCAATTTGCAACCTTTAATCTAGCTCCTGTATAAGCATTAAATAGCGTTGTCTTACCGCAATTAGGATTTCCAACGAACCCAACCTTTAATTCTTCTTGCATTTGTTATCATCCTCCGATAAGCCAAGTATCTCAATTTCTTGTGCGATCTGCTTCCCAACTGCCAATCGAGTTCCCCTCACGGTAAATATCACAGACCCCCCTCGTTTATTATTCAATATAGTTATACTGGTGCCATCTGTTAATCCAAGCGCCTTTAATCGTATCTGCGTGGCATTCTCCAAGGAAATCGATCCAACGATATAACTATGATTAATCTTACCATCACACAATGTCATAACAACCTCTTTCTGCCTGTGAGGCAACTTACCTTTTCATTAATCATTTATAATAATAAAATCATTTAAATCAAAAAATCATTTACATTATTGATAATTATTAATAATAATTGATAATAATTATCAATAGCAATAGAATTATACGTCTAACTGAATAAAATGTCAAGAAGAATAGGTACTGACTGAAATACAGAAGAATAGGTACTGACTGAAATACAGAATATTACCAATACAAAAGTGCCAAGGGGGCCGAACGATAGACACCCCAGGGCAGATTATATTTCTCTAAGTACACTGTTGAAAACACAAGAGACCAGATTGTACGACTAAGACATACACGTGGGTTTCGTGTAATGTCGTGGCGTTCAATCTGGCCTCTTGTGTTTATCACCTGTGTACGTGAGAAATCATATCTGCCTGGGGTGTCTATCGTTCGGTCTCCTTGGCACTGTCCCTTTGTCATGGTCCCCTTGGCACTGTCCTTTTGCCATGGTCCCCTTGGCACTACTTAATCAATTAACAAGGAATCTCTTCCTCTAATTCTGCACTTTTCTTTTTCTTAAATATCTTACTCAAGATGCATAGTTGAATTGACATAATTCCAAAACCACCCGCTATTCCTGTAATAAACCTTCTTCGATTTGTAGACTCTTTCACTTGTGTTGCTTGCAAGCACCAGTCCGTAAACATAATTAAGCAAGCCCCAATTGAAGTTTTCTTATGAAAACCTGTCAACAAAAAGAATGGTATGGCTATTAGATAGCCTAGGATAACCCCAGTACATCGAGCACAAACTGGAAATTGATATCCATGAAATGAAAAACTCCGTTCGAACTGTTGATGGCAACCCGTTTTCTCCCCAAGTTTCATCAACTTTTTCCATCTTTCGTCACTCTTTTTTCTTACCAAAACCTTCATACTCTCCCCCTTTGTCTATGCTTTAAATTTTTGACCACAATGTGGACAGACCCAATAAGCTCTTCTGCTAGTATGCCCCTTTCCCATACCACATAAACCACATAACCAGCCAATAGGACCAACGATCAGATAACCACAACAGCCCTTAAAAAAACCAAAGCCTTTTTGATGTGTCTCTGATTCTTCGATAATAAAGCACCGATCATCATTACATCTTGGACATCTCATATACAACACTCCTCACCACGAATAATTATACTCCTTACTACTCCCACGAATATCGCAAGCTTACTTATCATACATTCTATCCTTTTAAGTCCAGAGTATGCATTATTACTTATATCTTCATACTAGCATAGGTGTTTGCACTGTTCAATGATATCCTTTTATTTTAATGTAATATTTGCTATTCTTTAATCATTTTCTCATATTTTCTCATCAGACTTTTGCTGTTTTTCTGCGCTGATCTTAGAGTACACACAGCCACAATAATTTTGACGATAGAGATCATATTCCTGTGACAATTGAATTGAACGCTTATAGCCTTCCTTCTTCTTAAAATCAGAAAAAAGGTAGGAAAGCTCATATTCCTTGGCCAGCTCTGCACCAATCTCATTAAGTTTCGCAGCATTCTTTAATGGGCTGATAGAAAGTGTGGTGGTGAAGAAATCAAAGCCCTCTTCTTTTGCATACTTTGCTGCTTCCGTAAGACGCAGGCGATAACAAGCAAAGCAACGTTCTTCTCCCTCCTTATCCTGCTCATGACCCCTGGCAATTGCGTAAAACTCCTCCGGAAGATATCTACCCTCAATAAATTTCATTGGATACTTGGCTGGCAACTGCTCAATCAAGCGTTTTTGCTCGGCTGCCCGGGATGTATATTCCTCTGGCGGATAAATATTAGGATTAAAATACAATACCGTAATATGAAAATAAGAGGATAAATATTCTAAGACATAGGAACTACAAGGTGCACAGCAACTATGAATCAGTAAGCTAGGAACCCTCCTGGAAGACTCAAACTCCTTGATTTTTTTCTCCAATTCTTTTTGATAATTTATAACTTGATTCATGAAAACTCCTTTTACTCTACGAATACTAAAAGGACTGCCCATTACTTCGGCAGCCCATTATACTTATGGTATCAATTCAAATTTCTTTAAAACATTCTCAAATTTTTGCTGATCAATTGGTTTTCCAGCATAGGCTACGCAGCCAAGTTCAAAGGCTTTCGTAACATTTCTCCCTTCACTCAATGCTGTGGTCATTATAATCTTAGAGCATTTCTCTTCTGGAATATTTCTTTCTTTTTCTAAATCTCGAATTGCTTTGAGTGCCTGGTAACCATCTAGTGTTGGCATCATAATATCTAGACATACCAACTGATAAGGCTCGTTAGCATCAAGCGCCATCGTATATGCATCAATTGCTTCCATCCCATCCACAGTAACATCCACTTCGCCATATTTGGACAGAAAACGCATCATAAATTTTCGACTTGCAAAGTCATCTTCAGCTATTAATATCTTCACTAGATCCTCTCCTATACTTATACTTTTCTTCATTATACAACAGCGTTCTAAATTAATCTAGTGCTTTTTCCTATTTTTAACAAGATTTAATAATTTTCAACTTTATTCTTGAAAACACTTACATTACCAACTTGCTCAATTCATAGTTTTATGGTAATGGAATTTCAGCTTCTTATTCCCTCGAATTGTAATCCCTTTTATCTTAATGCTATATTCTCTCTTTGCAATACTCCTGCAAATAGTTAAGAAAGATGTCCATCTCCTGGTCTGTTCCGATTGACACGCGAAGAAATTGCTTAATACGAGCTTTATTCCAGTATCGCACAAAGATATGATGATCTCGTAGGCTTTCAAATAATTCTTTGGCATCTAACTTTTTATGTGTGATAAATAAGAAATTCGTTTTGGAATCAGGAAATTCAAAGCCCAGTTTACTTAATTCCAACTTTACACGTTCCCTCGTTCCAATGATTTTTTGAGTTGTCTCATAAAAATAAGCAGAGTCCTTCACTGCCTCAGCTCCAAGCAAAATCGAAGCACGTGTCATAGTATAGGAATTATAGGAGTTCTTAACATCATTCAGTGCTTGAATCAGTCGTGGATTCGCTACTGCAAAACCTATCCTCATACCAGCCATAGAACGAGATTTTGAAAAAGTCTGAACTACAAGTAAATTATCATATTGATTGACCAGTTTCATTACAGACTCACCACCAAAGTCCACATAAGCTTCATCTACGATTACAATTACATCTTGATTCTTCTGAATAATCTCTTCGATCTCAGAAACTGGCAATGATAATGAAGTAGGAGCATTGGGATTTGCTAGTACAATACCACCATTCTCAACAAAATAGTCCTCTCTTTTCAGCAGGAAGTTATCATCTAAAGCTAGCTGGCGATATGGAATTCGATATAACTGTGCCCATACATCATAAAAAGAATACGTGATATCTGGGAATAGAATCGGTTTTTCAGAGTTAAAAAAGGTCAAGAAGGCCATCGCAAGTACATCATCTGAACCCACCCCAACGAAGATTTGATCCTTACTAATGTGATAGAATTCAGAAAGTGCTTCCACCAATGCTGTGGAGTCCGTATCTGGATAAAGACGAAACTTCTCTGCTCCCTCCATGTGCATTACCTTCTGCACATTAGGTGATGGCGGATATGGATTTTCATTGGTATTAAGTTTAACCATATCCGGAAAATCTGGCTGTTCTCCTGCAACGTATGGATTTATTTTTCGAATATTATTTTCCCATGCTCTCATGTTGATTCCCCCTTAAACTGGACTAGAAGTAACGATAAGTCAGTATACTACCCACTTATGTGAATTATGGCAACAGTCAGGTCCTAAGAACCAAACTGTTGCCAACTTGAGTTAAATACCTAGTGCAAATTACGCCTTATATTCCACAGCAAGTGCCTTGAAATGAGGAAGAGAGCGCTCGATCATAGCATAATCTACACAATAAGCGATTCTACAATAGCCCGGGCAACCAAATGAAGATCCTGGAACGATTAAGATATTATGTTCTTTTGCTCTTGCTGCAAATGCTTTATCGTCCTCTTCTAGGGCCTTCACAAAGAGATAAAATGCTCCCTGTGGCTTGATACATTGAAAACCGTATTTCATTAAGCTGTTATATAGTAATTCTCTGTTACGATTATAGATTTCAATATCTACTGCGGCGTCTAAACACTTGGCTACAGCACGTTGCATTAAGGATGGCGCATTGACAAAACCTAAGATTCGAGTGGCTACATTCGCAGCTCCTACGATATCTTCAAAATCATCCACCTCATCTGGGATTACTAAGTATCCAATACGATCTCCTGGTAGTGATAACGACTTACTATAGGAATAACCAACGATCGTATTCTTGTAGTACTTGGTTAAGTAAACTACTTCCACCCCATCATAAGCCAGTTCACGATATGGTTCATCTGAGATTAAGTAGATTGGTGAGCCAAATTCTTCTTGTTTCTTTTCTAAGATCCCAGCTAATTTCTTGATGGTTTCTTCGGAGTAAACCACACCAGTTGGATTATTCGGTGTATTTACAATAACTGCCTTTGTCTTCTTCGTAAGCTTTTCCTCAAATTCCTCTAAATTTGGTTGAAAATCTACGGTATTAGGAGAAACAGCTACCAAAATCCCATCAAAATTGCTGACATAATTACGATATTCACCAAAGAAGGGAGCAAATACTAGGACTTCGTCTCCAGGATTAAGTAAGGTTTTAAAAATAACATTCAATCCACCGGCAGCACCAACAGTCATAATCAGATTTTGGCTATGGAACTTGGTATCAAACTTAGCATTGATGGATTGCGCAATCTGCTCTCTCACATCTTCATAGCCAGAATTGTTAGGATATCCATGGACTAAAGTCTGACTCTCAGAGTTTAACACGTCGATGATTGCCTCTTTTACTTTACTTGGTGGTTCTACGCTTGGATTACCAAGACTGAAATCATAAACATTCTCGGCTCCATAGATTGCTGCCATTTTCTTGCCTTCTTCGAACATAGCCCGAATGACCGAGCTGTTTTTAACCAATCCTACCATCTTATCCGAAATCATAATACTCCTGCCTCTCTTGCTAAATATAATTCTCGTGTATTCTTAAGTAATCAATTATCATATCCACACATTTATCAAAGCCTAATCTGGACGAGTTCAAACACAAATCATAGTTTGCTGCATTCTCCCAGGAACGTCCTGTATAATATTTGTAATATTCTGCACGATGCTTATCAATGGAAGTAATCTTCTTCGCAGCTTCGTCTCTTGTGATTCCTGATAATTCGACTACCTTAGACACGCAATCCTCAAAAGGTGCATGAACAAAGATACGAATAACGTTCTTATAATCTTTTAGTACATAATCGGCACAACGGCCTACAATAACGCAAGATTCCTGAGTCGCTATCTCTTTAATCACCTTCGCCTGATAATTAAACAAATTATCGTTAGATACAAAATCATCAGAATCTGGTGGTATTAGTTCTCCTTGATAGGCTTTTCTTGCTATACGAAATAATAAACTTTTCTTTACCGTTTCATCTGCTTTCACAAACAGTTCCTCATTGATACCGCTGGAATCAGATGCTAAACGCATCAATTCACGATCATAATAATGTACGTTAAGGCGTTGAGCTAATAGCTTTCCAATCGTACGTCCGCCACTTCCATACCCTCTCGCAATTGTGATTACATAGTTCTCCATCTCATTGTATCCTCCTACTCCTCACGATGATATATCTTCCAGTTTAGCATATTAGCTTCACTTTGTGAACCGAATACTTAAACTGTAATTTATCCCTACTCATTATATATCCCTACTCGCCTAAGTATGCTTTCTTAACAGAGTCGTTGTTTAACATCTCCTCTGCATTCCCTGATAATACAATCTTACCAGTCTCTAAAACGTAAGCACGGTCTGCGATAGATAATGCTTTCTTTGCATTCTGCTCTACCAAAAGAACAGTGGTACCACTCTTACTGATCTCTTCGATAATCTTAAAAATCTCAGAAACAAATAAAGGTGATAATCCCATGGATGGCTCATCTAGTAGCATAATCTTTGGTTTTGACATCAAGGCCCTTCCCATTGCAAGCATCTGTTGCTCACCACCAGATAAAGTTCCAGCAATCTGTTTCTTTCTCTCTTCTAATCGCGGGAAGCGTTGGTAAACACTTTGAAGAGTCTCCTCAATGC
>JAEYWQ010000200.1 GCA_023428885.1 Bacillota bacterium | reverse complement strand
TTTTTGATAAAAGTAAGGTGAAGAGAATAGAGGTTTCCTAGATTTATAATCAGAAAAACCAACAAAAGAGCTAAAAATTATGCAGATTAATTGAAGATTATTCAATCATTAACAGTTATTAATTATTTTAGTGATATATATTGCAAATATTAAAATATTATATTTAAATTGTGTTGACAATTAAAAACTTGTATGATAATATACATATACAAACAGAAGATACCTGATATCATAACTCTACTTCCTTTTTTAAATAAATTAAATTCTAGATAATTTAGATCTAGGGAGGAAAGGGAGGCGATCTTACAAAGAACTGAACGTTTTACAAAGCTTTAATATGTTCCAATATTCCAGATGTCAACCTGGTAGCTATATTGTGAATAGAAAAACGATGAAGCAAGTAGGGGAACCCTTACAATAGAACAATTTGAAAGGGAAGGAACTCCTATAAAGTCCAAGGAAGTAGAACCCAAGAATAGTATTTGTAAGAGCAGGTCAGGAGGTTTGTAAAAGGAGGTTGATTCCATTGGAAATGAGTGAAAACAATCGTCAATATGAAAGTGGTAGTGTATAGCAATTCTCTGCAAGAAGGACCTTAATTAAATATGATAATTCAAAGGATAATCTCAGAAGAATTCCAGGTGAACTCACGGTATGAGTAAAATTAAGGTATACAGGGCTAGCATTCATATTGAGTAATACCACAAAGGTAATATGCAAGGTTCCGAATTTGTGTAAAGAAACAAAGGAAGGAATGGTATATGATCTATATAACTTAAGCGTTTCTGAGACTATGGAATATGTTAGGAGAATGAGATTAAAGAAGAAAGTAGATTAATTTTATCGATATAGTAATCAAATATTTCAGAAATTGAGAGAAACTATAGGTTATATATTAGGAAACTAATAGGAGCGGAGATCTCCTAATAGGCAGAAACTTCATATTATTTCAATCCTATCTGTAATAACTTTCTAAATAAGAGAAGTAATGAAGCTTATCTTATGAGCAGGGAATAAAAATTTATAAACACATATCAATGAAAGATTGAAGAAAGTTGAGTGAAAATTGAATAAAGAAGAGTCATAGAACGGCCATTTTATCAAGAAATGATATTGATAGAGTGGCCGTTCGTTATGTCCTAAAGTTAGTAAAAATCTATGTTATTGTAAAGAATTAATATTGGAGAAAGCACATAAGATTATATATATCTGGAAAGGGATAATAGTGTTTAATAGCATTTTATCCTTGAAATGGAGGAGTTCTATGACGATACATGTGGTACAGCCTGAGGAAACTCTGGATTCTATTGCCGCACAGTATGGAGTTACGGCAGAACGATTAATTCTTGAGAATGGAATTATCAATCCGAATCTTTTGGCTGTTGGCCAAACCATTGTTATTGTAGAACCAATGATTAGTTATACTGTACAAGAAGGGGATACCTTATTTGGGATAGCGGAGAAGAATCAGGTTTCAATCATAGAGATTTACAGGAATAATCCGTATTTAGCAGATAGAGATTACATCCTTCCAGGGGAAACAATTGTTATCAAATATGATACTTGGAAACTAGGACCTATCACAACCAACGGCTTTGCATATTCCTTTATTGATCGAGAAATCTTTAGAAAGACCTTACCTTTTTTAACTTTTTTTACTACCTTCAATTATCGACAAACGGCAACTGGGGAGATCATTGATGTAGATGATCAAGAGCTGATTGATATGGCTAAGAAATATGGTGTAGCACCCTTAATGCTGGTATCCACACAGACAATACAGGGGGGTAGCAGTTGCGAGATTGCAACAACACTCCTTAACAGTCCTGAGATACAAGATAACTTAATTGACAACATTATAGAAGTATTAAAACGTAAAGGTTATTACGGACTAAATCAATATTTTCAATTCTATACTACAGAAAATGAAGAGCTGTATGTGAATTATGTGCAAAAATTAAGAAGTCGGCTTAATAGGGAGGGATTTAAGTTAATCATAACTATTACACCAAGTGAAACTATAGAGCAGATTGGATGCAGTTCTGAAGTAGTTGACTATTCTGCAATTGCACAGTATTCCGATGCTTTGACCCTTTTGTCATATAATTGGGGGTTTTCTTATGGTCCACCAGCGTCGGCTACCCCAGTAAATCTCTTAAGAAATGATATTGAGAACCTGATATCAACGGTTCCAGCCAATAAGGTAGTACTAGGGCTTCCTGTGATTGGCTATGACTGGACACTTCCATATATACCTGGGTATACAAAAGCAAATGCTGTAACACCGGATATGGCAGTTCAAAATGCGGCAGTTAACAAAGTTGATATTAGGTATAGTGAGATTGCACAAGGTGCCTATTTCTTTTATACAATCTTTGGCCAGTTACATAATGTTTGGTTTAAAGATGCAAGAAGTATTGAAGCGCTCGCTACTTTAGTTACTCAGTATGGTCTTTCTGGGTTGTCCATCTGGAATATTATGTTCTTCTACACACAGATGTGGTTTGTTATCAATAATATGTATGAAATTGAAAGACTTGAAGATTTTAATCCTATCTCATAATATATTTGAAAAGCAGATAGAACCATATATTGGAAGATAATCAATAGGTGTAAAGATAACAAAAAGCCTTGGTCCCACATCACATGGTGATGGGAGCCAAGGCTATATATTTATTCACTTCTTAATGCTTCTACAGCATCTTTCTTTGAAGCCATTCTAGCAGGTATATGACCACCAAGCACAGTGAGAACTGTACTGATGATAACAAGTGTAATGGCATGTGTTAATTGCAGATGAGCTACATTTTCCAACTCAGTTAATTTAAATAATAATCTGTTGATTGGGAAGGTTAATAGCCATGCTATTACAACACCAAGTACACCAGAGAATACACCCAAAAGGAAGGTTTCGGCATCGAATACACGGGTGATATCTTTCTTTCTTGCACCAAGAGCACGTAAGATACCAATTTCTTTGGTTCTTTCCAATACGGAAGTGTAGGTTATAATACAAATCATAATTAAGCTTACGAATAAGGAAATTGCTGCAAACGCAATTAATACTGCAGTAATACCATCTAAGATACCCCCGGTCATTTCTGACATGGTTCCAGCTAAGTCGGTATAGATAATTTGGTCGTCTGCTTCTTTTCCAACATTATAAGCATCTAAATAAGCAAGAACTTCATCCTTATCTTCGAAGTTATCTGGATAAACCATCATCATATATGGGCTAGCATTCCCGCCAAGGTAAGCTAAAAAGGTTGCCTTGGTTTCTGCAGACATATCTTCCATGGTCATAACGTTTTTGTCACTAGCTTCCTGAGCTTTTACAATTGCAGAATCAATAGAGTTGTCAATTACTAATTGAGCCAACTCATCACTGTAAGCGATTCCGTATCCAAGGATACCTACGCTGGCATCTCTGCTTAGACGTACTACACCTACAATCTTAGTGGTAATGTTATTGTCAGCTGAATACATTGCGTTGAAATCCTGACTAGGTAAATAGGAACCATATTCGGTCTGTACATAAAAGTTGTCATTGGAAATAATCTTAAATTCAGTGCCTACGATGTCAGAGAACTTAATGCTTTCTTTATTTTCTGTGTTAAAGCCAAGACTCTTTAGAATATTATAATCAATATTATTGGAGGTACCAATGACTAACACAAGATCAGTAGGGCTTTCAGGGTAGGAACCAGCAAGTAGTTCATAGTTTTTAGATAAATAGGATTCTTCCCCCTCTTTTAATTCTTTCGGGTAGGAGGAAAGTCCAATACCCTCCATACTTGTCATGGCTTGCATACGAGAACTAGAGCCTTCTGACATGGCAGCCAAAGGATTGGTAAATGCAACAGGGATAATGGTACCGTTAATGTCGCGTAGAAGATTCATTCCTACAATACGGGTATAGCCGATGTTACTGGCGATTTCTGGATCAATGTTATTTACATAATCTAAGTAATCTTGCGTGAATACGTTGGTGTGAACAATGGTTGTCTCCGCTGGATCATATAGATATACTTCATCAGAATCTGCATATTCTACGGTACCCATTAGCTGATCTTTCATCTTGTCAGACATGGCTTGCATCTGTTCAGCGTCCATCTCAGCGGTTGTCTGTGACATAATGATAGGGAATTCTGCCATAGTATCTCTCTGGAAGTTGTCAATCTGGGTGCGGAATCCTGTAGAAAGACTTAAGATAACAGCAATTCCGATGATACCAATACTGGAAGCAAAGGAGGTTAAAAAGGTACGCCCTTTTTTTGTCTTTAAATTGTTAAAGGAAAGGGTTAAAGCATTGAGAAAACTCATACTTGTTTTGGTTAAACTGAACATGTCGTTCTTTGGTTTTTCCACATGTGGATGAGTATCAGAGATAATTTTACCATCTTTGAACTCAATAATTCGATCCGAATACTTTTCTGCTAACTCAGGATTGTGAGTTACCATAATAACTAGACGATCTTTAGCCACTTCCTTGATTAAGTCCATGATTTGAATACTGGTAGCAGTATCGAGAGCACCGGTTGGTTCGTCACATAGAAGTATCTCAGGATTGTTTGCAAGTGCACGGGCAATGGCAACACGCTGCATCTGACCACCAGATAATTGGTTTGGTCGTTTGTTTAAATGATCTTTTAAGCCCACTTGTTCCAGAACTTCTAAAGCACGCTTATGTTTTTCTTCTTTGGAAACACCGCTTAAGGTCATACCTAATTCCACGTTCGCTACAATGCTAAGGTGGGTAATCAGATTATAACTTTGGAAGATAAAACCAACCGAGTTATTACGGTAAGCATCCCAGTCCTTATCAGAGAAATCTGAGGTCTTTTTACCATTGATACTCATTTCACCAGAGTCATAGCGGTCAAGACCACCTACAATATTCAAACAGGTTGTTTTACCTGAGCCACTCTTACCTAAGATGGCAACAAATTCTTTTTTACGAAAAGCAACACTGATATCATCTAGTGCTCTCGTTTCGACGTCTCCTACATGATACGTCTTTTTAATGTTTTTTAATTCAAGCATTCTTATTAGTCCCCCTTGTCTTTTAGGAAGCCACGCTTTAAGAGCGTGAGCCTAGCATGATAATTATTTCTTGCCTGTTCATATGTCGCAATACCCATAAAGGCTTCAGCAATGGAATCTCTGCAGGTTGATGCAAGCAGCAGTATTATGTGTGATAAATCTTCTGGGCTCCGGATATCAATACGATCAGCATCTACATTAGGAATGATATCCTTCCTTAGGATTAATAATACCTCGTCTTTGGTATGTTCCACATAAAATCCAGCATTAATTGTTAGATCAGCAAATATGTTTTTGCAAAAACCATTGGTTGGGTCTTCGAGAGCGAATTTAAGAGCAAATTCAAAAACATCTTCGAACATTTTAAATAGGTCTCCTGCAGATTCTTGCAGACTTTGTCTGATCAAGCGGATGAGCTCATTTTGGTAATCTGCTAAAACATAGTGAAGCATATCTTGTTTATCTTCAAAATACTGATAGAAGCTGCCCCTTGAAATTTGCGCTGCCTGTACTATCTTATTGATGGATGCCTTTGCATAAGAAACTCGGCAAAGTTCAGATTTTATTGCCTGAGTTAGCTTCTCTCTTTTTTCCTTTGGCAGATTGAAAAAAGTAGTAGTAGGCATAGCTGCTCCTTTCGTAATACAATGTAATATATTTCAACTATTCTATGTGACACGTTGTCATAAGTCAATTAAATATATATTAAAAATTATAGAAAGTTTGTTAAGAAGTTACATCTTAGATATAAAGTGTCAAAATTCATCAATATCAAAGGAGAATAATCATAAGCTAGAATGTTATTTTAAAGCTTACGAATTGATTATATTCACAGGGGATGTTATAGTGTTTACTAGAGGAACGAAAAAAGTAGATGACCGTGTATGATATGTTGATAGAATGAGTGTAGAAAGCTTTTGGAGAGAGGAGTTTCTTGATCTTATTACTAGTTGGGAGGTTTTATTGAATAAGTTTTCCATATTAAAAGAAGTATATGGCTATGATCATTTTAGAGATGGCCAAGAAGAATTAATTGACAGTACACTGAAGGGGAATGACGTTTTAGGTATTATGCCAACTGGTGCGGGAAAATCAGTATGTTTTCAGATACCTGCACTTTTGTTTGATGGAATTACAATCGTAGTATCTCCCTTGATTTCACTTATGAAGGATCAGGTGTCGGCCTTAAATGAAGCCGGAGTGCATGCTGCCTATATAAATAGTTCCTTAACCGAAGCCCAAATACGTAAAGCACTAGAAAATGCAAGGAGTGGTCAATATAAAATTATTTATGTAGCACCGGAACGCTTGATGACTCCTTCCTTTTTAGCTTTAGTAGGGGCGATTGAGATTTCCTTCCTTGTAATAGATGAGGCACACTGTATCTCTCAATGGGGACAGGATTTTCGACCAAGTTATCTAAAAATTGTAGAGTTTGTGAATCAACTTCTCATACGACCTGTATTGGCGGCATACACAGCAACAGCAACCAAGGTTGTTAAGGAGGATATTCTATGCATTTTAGGTTTACAGGATCCGAAGGAAGTAATCACAGGTTATGATCGAAAGAATTTGTTCTTTACGGTAGAAAAACCTCAGAACAAGATGAAAGAGCTACTTGTCTATCTTAAGAGGCAGCAGGGGAAAAGTGGAGTTATCTATTGTAATACTAGAAATAATGTAGAAGAAGTTCATTATGAGTTAGAGAGACATGGATATCAGGCGACTAGATATCACGCTGGCCTATCAGATTCTGAAAGAAGAGTCAACCAAGAGGAATTTATCTATGATAAAAAGCCGATTATGGTCGCTACCAATGCCTTTGGGATGGGTATTGATAAATCAAACGTAAGATTCGTGGTTCATTATAATATGCCAAAGGATATCGAAAGCTACTATCAGGAGGCCGGCCGAGCTGGTCGAGATGGGGAAGCGGCAGAGTGTTTGTTATTTTACTCTGGGCATGATGTGAGAATTAATGAGTTCTTAATCGAAAAACAAGGGGAAAATTCCGAACTTGATTCCGAGGAAAGGAAATTGCTTCAGGAGCGAGATAGGGAAAGGCTTCGTAAGATGACCTATTACTGCTTTACCAAGGAATGTCTTAGAGATTATATTTTAAGATATTTTGGAGAGTATGGACAGAATTACTGTGGAAATTGTGATAATTGCTTAAGGGAATATGAGGATATTGATGTTACTGAGGATGTGGTGAAACTGATCCAACTATTGATATCATGTAAGGAGCGGTATGGAATCAATGCTATCATTGATGCGGCTCATGGGGCCGACAACGCCAAGGTAAGGCAATACCACTTAAACACAAGTCCATATTATGGTGTGTTAAAGGAGAGAACTGTAATCAGAATTCGTCAAATCATACAGGATCTGCTGGTGAGGGGCTATTTGTATTTAACTACGGATGGATATCCGGTATTAAAGGTGGACAAGCAGGGAAGAGCTCTTGTGAAGGATAGTGTTACAGAAGCAATTATCTTGAAACTCCCAAAAGAAGAAGATAAGAGCCTGGGTAAGGAAAGCACCTTGAAGAAGGGAACGAAAGCTGCTTCTAAGAAAGTTGTCATAGAAGCTAGTAATCCACAGTTATTTGAACGCTTACGGCAATTAAGATATGAGATTGCTCAAAAAGAGCATATGCCTCCATACATTATTTTTTCTGATAAGACATTAACGGAGATGAGTAGCTATTTACCAAAAACCAAGGAGGCTATGCTTGCAATTCATGGTGTGGGTACAAATAAGCTTGAGAAATACGGTGAGTCCTTTTTAAGGCTTATTCAAGAATACTAAGTTAGATAGTTTTAGAAATAGATAGAAGGGCAAGAACACAGATGAAAAGAGAAGTTAATCTTAGTGAAATAACAGATGGCAAGCTATATGGCCTGAATGATATGGTGAAAGTGGAGTGCAATGAGTGCCAAGGATGCTCTGCCTGTTGCCAGAAAATGGGAAGTTCAATCCTTTTAGACCCATTGGATTTACATCGACTAATGAGTCATTTAAAGAAATCATTTGATGAATTAATAGCTGATCACATTGAACTTAATCTTGTGGATGGATTGATTTTGCCAAATCTAAGGATGCTAGGCAAAGAGGAGCGCTGTTCTTTTTTAAGCAGCGAGGGAAGATGTAGTATTCATGCCTTCCGACCAGGAATTTGCAGGCTTTTTCCTTTGGGAAGGTATTACGAGAATCATTCGTTTCAATATATTTTACAGGTGCATGAATGTGTGAAAGAGAACAAGACAAAAACCAAGGTTCGTAAATGGATTGATACACCTGATGTAAATCGATATGAACAGTATATAACTGACTGGCATTATTTTACCTTGGATGTTCAGAATATGGTCAAATCCACACAAGATGAAGCCCGCAGAAAGGATATGTCTCTGTATATCCTGAAGCTATTCTTTCTGAAAGCTTATGATAACACTGCTGATTTTTATTTACAGTTTCAAGAGCGTCTGAACTCGGCTAAGGATGTCTTGGGATTACTGTAATATTCTTAATCTGTCACCTTATGAAAGTTAAGAA
>JAEYWQ010000142.1 GCA_023428885.1 Bacillota bacterium | reverse complement strand
ACATTGATATTGAAACTGTCATAAATTCTAAGTTTTATTAATTAGTTTTATATATAGTTTTATATATTTGATTTAGAACTAAAGCTTTAACAGTATCAGCACTTCGGTTCTAAGACTTAGCTTAATGATTAGGTTTCAATACTCAGCTTTTGATACTTAGGTTTTGATATTAGCTTTTGATACTTAGCTTTTGATACTTATCTATTAACACTTTACTCAATCTAAATTTTACATTATGATAATATACCAATTTGGAATATTATACAACTATTTTGTTAATTTTCCCCATTTTGCTTACTAATATTTATAATTATCAAATTAAATTGTATAAACTACACAAAAGAATAAAGTCACTTTTTACCTAACTACTGAAATCACCCCTTCAGTCTCTTCATATTAATTTTATCCGGACTATAGCACTAGCTATCAAGCCGCTGAAATTAACTACTTTCCAGCCGCTGAACTCCACTACCTTTCTGACCGCTGAAAAAGCCACCACAAAAATAGTACAGGTATATAAATTCATGGAAATATACATATGGAAAAATTTATAGTATTTCTTAGCTTAATACACACCGTCAGTGATGATTTGACATGGATGTCAAATCAAGGCTCCACTGAGCATGGATGCGAATTGGAGCCGTTCACGTCCTATTTAGACACCCTTCCTATTAAGCTTAGAAATACTAAATTTTGCAATCCGTATATTGGAATGAATTTATATACCTGTACTTTCATATACTCCCACTTTTTCAGCGGCTCGTAACCTTACTGCCCTTCAGCAGCTTCGGAACTCGCCATGTTTCAGCGGCCTCGTAACCTACCGTTTTTCAGCATTCTACTGA
This sequence comes from Bacillota bacterium, assembly GCA_023428885.1. Taxonomy (GTDB): domain Bacteria; phylum Bacillota; class Clostridia; order Lachnospirales; family Lachnospiraceae; genus Lachnoclostridium. The sequence continues at coordinate 5,455 of JAEYWQ010000142.1, read as the reverse complement.
AAACTCCCCTTTAAGGCCATATATTGATCAAAGATCAATCTGCTGATTCTAGACCCAAATTCAGTTGCAGAATGATTTGCGTAGTAAACAGGATCATGAAACTTCTTATTAAAAAGAACAATCACATACTTTCCATAAGGTGTAGATACAATACCTCCATCGTTTCTGCAGGCATCCATACTTCCGCTCTTGCTTGCCACATAGATGAGCTCTTCCTCAAAGGTATCTTCATCAATCAATGCTTGTGGAAATCTTTTTGTAAGCATAGAGTTATAATGTTGCTTCTTAAAGATCTCTAGCATTTCCTTGGAAGCCCACTCATTCACAAAAGTTCCCTCAACAATCATATCAAACAAATGTCCATAATCGCCTGGTGTAGTTGTTCCCAGCTGACTATATTTTTCAAAATCCAACTTATTATGTAGTTTCGTATGTGAAAAACCTTGTTCTTGTATAAACTGATTGATGGTATCTATTCCTAGATAATCAATCATCATATTAGTTGCTATATTATCGCTTACGATAATCATAAGAGTGGCGATATTCTTAACTGTCATCTCCACACCAAAGTCAAGACTTCGAAGAATTCCACTTCCATCAATAAAATTATCCGGAGTATAAGTCAACATATCATCCAGCTTTTTATTCTTTTTTACTACCTGGTCATATAAACAACCAAGGATATAAGATTTGATTGTACTTGCTGTTTCGAACTCCTCATCAATTCCAATCTCAATTTTATTCCCTTTAAAATCATTTAGATAAATTCCCATAAAACCATCATAACTTAGTAACTCTGCATTAATTCGATCCATTAATGTAATTTCTCTCATATAATAACCATGCCTTTCCGAATGTATGAAGAAGATTATATATTCAAACTTTACTAGAAATGTACCTTAGCAAAGTCATACTCATCATAGCGAGTCCCGATAAAGTCTTAAAACATTTTTATGAAATATTGCTTCAATTTGACTAAAAGTCAAACCAGCTGCTTCTAACTCTTCTGCAAACCTAGGAAGATAAGAAGCATCTCTCATCTCATCTGGGGTATCAATCCCATCAAAATCTGAACCAAGTCCCAGGCACTCAATCCCGCCAACATTAATAATGTGTTTTACCTGTGCTACCATTGCTTTCATGCTTCCTTGATTTGTAACAATCTTAGAATCTATGAAATTTTCATCCTTACTCCCATTGATTTTAAGTAAAAAACTAGGTTCAAAGTTTAGGCCAAGAACACCACCCCGATTGCTTAACTTTCGAATCATATCATCGGTCATGTTACGCACATGGGGACAAAGTGCCCTTGCATTGGAATGACTTGCCACAAAAGGCTTTTTTGTATTCGTTAATACATCATAAAAACCTGCATCCGATAGATGGGATACATCAATAATCATTCCTAACTCTTCCATCGTAGAGACCACTTCAAAACCAAAATCAGTTAAGCCATTTACCTGGTTCCCATCACCATATGTCATGCTAGTTCCTTGAGAGCTAATACAGTTTGGGTAGCCAATTTCGTTGGGATAGTTCCAAGTTAATGTCATCATCCGAACACCACGACAAAAGAGTTCTTTTAGTTTATCTATACTCCCTTCAATCACTCCACCCTCTTCTACTGTTAGCATGGCAGACATCATATCTTCTTTCCAATTAGTCATCATTTCATCATAGGACTTCACCAATTGAATCATAGAAGAATGCTTTGTTATGTCCTCACAAATGATGTCAATAAGTTTCATACAATGATAGTAAGGTTCGATGTCCATCTTAAGATCTACAAACATTGCAAAGTTTTGTAAAAAGTAATTACCCTTTTGCATCTTTTCCAAGTCGATATGAGAGTCATTTCTTAATAAATTCCCAGCTCGTTTCTCCTGTTGATTTTTGTATAAGACCAGCACTGTATCACAATGCATATCTACAACTTTCATGTATTGCCTCCAAGTTCTGATTATGAGTGCTTGCACTCCTGGCCAGAACACAAACCTCAAAGTTTAAGTGATGTTCGTACACTCTTTCCTAGAACACACTTCCTACTGCAGTGATGGATTTTAATAAATCCTCTCGATAGTTTTCATGAGCGGGATTTAGACTGTTGATTACAACTCCATCGCTTCCCTTTTTATTGGTAGAATGAACATAACAATCCTCGCCAAGATACATGGCAATATGCCCTGGAAAGAATATCAGATCTCCTGGCTTTTTATCTTCAAAAGCAATCTCATGAACTGGGAAGCCCTCTTTGATAGAAGCATCTCGATAGATGATCAAACCATTTAACATATAAGCCACAGAGCATAAGCCAGAGCAATCGATACCTAGACTGCTTTTACCTCCCCATCGATATTGAACCCCCTGATATGATAAAGCTGTTCTTACGACTCGTTGACGAAACTCACCTTCTGTAAGTCCTAATTTCTCCTCTAGAAAATAATGAATTCTATCCTTTCTGGGAAGATCTAGTCTGAAATCATGATAATCATCCTGATAAATAGAGGAAACATACTCCCCAAGAAAAGCGGCTTTCATATATCCACTTTGACCATCGACTAATCCAACCTTGATCCATCCGCTCTCTTTGGCTTCTTCTAAGATAGCTACCACAGCCCCACGAGTTAAGGAAATCAATCTTGCCCCTTGAACTTTAGGTAGTGACAGCACATCTGCAAACATGTGTAATACAATACCATGTCTTGCTTGTTCCCACTGACTGATCTTCTCATCATCAAAGAGTAAGGAATCCTCATTCATAAGTCCTTCATAACGATAATGTGTTTTAACTAGATACCAACCTTTAGCAAGCTGATCAATAATATTTACTTTCATCCCATACAACGTTTCATCTTCTAAGGTGCTTAAGTAGCTTGCTTCTTTCATCAAAGATCCAATTGCTGACTTAACTAATGCCTTCATCCCTGCCTCCCTTACTCTACTCTCATAAGTTCCCTTTTATATTCTTCCAGCTCTTTCTCATTCCCTAAGATATAGTGATCTGGCTCAATCTCTTCCCACTTTGGTGGACATTTGTCATATTGATGCTTCGATGGATCATAGATTACTAATTTCTTCTTTTTCTCTGCGATTGGATCTGGTAATGGAATCGCAGAAAGCAAAGCTTTCGTATATGGATGAAGAGGATTCGCAAATAGCTTTTCTGTTTGAGCTAATTCTACAATCTTTCCTTTATAGATTACTGCAATACGGTCAGCAATAAAGCGCATTACTGACAAGTCATGAGCAATAAATAGATAGGTTAATCCACGTTCTTTTTGTAACTTGGATAACAGATTTAATACCTGCGCACGAATGGAAACATCAAGAGCTGAGATTGGTTCATCTGCAACGATAAACTCTGGCTCCATGATTAATGCTCTTGCAATTCCGATACGCTGTCTTTGACCACCAGAAAACTCATGGGGAAATCTACTAGCAAATTCAGGTAATAGTCCAACATCACTAAGAGCTTTGGATACCCTTTCTTTTCTTTCTGCAGTAGTCATTTTAACTTTTTTATTCATTAAACCTTCTGATACAATGTAATCTACCTTGGCTCTTTCATTTAAGGATGCCATTGGATCCTGAAAGATCATCTGAATCTTCTCAGTTACTTTTCGATCTAAGTCTTGATCAATTACCCCGTTAATCTTCTTTCCACGATATAAAATTGTACCATTGGCGGTTGGATGGATTCGAATAATTGCTCGACCAATAGAGGTCTTGCCTGATCCAGATTCTCCAACTAAACCAAAGGTCTCTCCTTGATAGATATCAAAGCTAACCTTATCCACCGCGGTAAAAGTACTCTTACGGTCTCCAAAGGTTACTGACACATCTTTTAGTTCTAATATCTTTTCTCCAAATCTCTTTTTAGCTTCACTCATCAAGTCATACCTCCTTTGTTACGAAGTTTCTTAATATGCTCTGGCGGCTCAACCTTCGGTGCTCTCCTATCCAAGAGCCAGGTTTTCGCTTTATGAGTTTCAGAAACTGCAAAGTATGGTGGACGTTTCACAAAATCAATCTTTAATGCCTGTGGATTACGAGCTGCAAAGGCATCTCCTACCACTTCTTTGAATAAGTTTGGAGGAGTTCCCTGAATAGAATATAAATTCTCCCCCTTCACACCTAACTGTGGTAGAGAGGACAATAAAGCCCAGGTGTAAGGATGTCTTGGATCATAGAAGATTTCCTCACTGCTACCAACTTCAACAATATCACCTGCGTACATAACTGCAATGCGGTCAGCTACATTAGCAACCACACCTAAGTCATGAGTGATGTAAACTGTGGTTAGATCAAACTTTTTCTTTAAATCTTTTAATAAGCTTAAGATCTGAGCTTGGATTGTTACATCTAAAGCTGTGGTTGGTTCATCACAGATTAAGATTCTTGGGCGACAGGCAATTGCAATTGCGATAACCACACGCTGTCTCATACCACCAGAAAACTCATGCGGATATTGCTTATATCTACGTTCTGGATTCGTAATCCCCACATCCTTTAAGATTTCAATGGTGGCTTTATATAATGCCTCTCCTTCTAGTCCCTGGTGCATCCTAATTGCTTCTGCAATCTGAGCTCCAATCGTCTTTAGTGGATTTAAGGAAGTCATTGGGTCTTGCATTACCATGGCAATGTGCTTACCACGAATTTGAGTCCATTCTTTCTCCTTCTTAAGAGAGGTTAAGACCATATCATCATAGAAAATCTCACCGGACTCTATGAAACCATTGGCATCTAATAATCCCATGAAGGTCTTTGTAAATACAGATTTCCCAGAACCAGACTCTCCAACAATTGCTATACTCTCCCCTTCATAGATATCTAATGATATTCCTCGTAACGCATGAAGAACCTTTCCACGGAGGTTAAACTTCACATTCAAATCTCGTACCGATAACAAGGGATGTTGATTCATCAAAGGTCTCCTCCTTACACATGATTTTTTGGATCTGCTGCATCAGCAAACGCATTTCCAATAATATAGAATGAGATCGTAATAATAGATAATACGATGGTCGGAAATACTAACTGATATCGTAAACTAGGTGTCATCATCTTGGCACGGCCAGAGTTAATTAAGTTACCTAAGCTTGGTATACTTAGTGGTAAACCAAGACCAATGTAAGTAATAAACACTTCGCTTCCGATTGCTGCTGGTATTGCAAGTGCCATACGAAGCATAATAACAGAAACTAAATAAGGTAAGCAGTTTCTTAGGATAATTCGATAGGTTGGAGTACCCAAACAACGGGAGGCTAAGTTATAATCCCGATCGCGAATGATTACAATCTGATTACGGATAAATCTGGCCATCTGTATCCATCCTGTAATTGTCATAGCAATAATCAGGGAAGAGATACTTGGTCTTAAGATATAAGAAAACAGGATTAATACCAAAGTTGTTGGAATATTATCAAGTACATTGTAGATCTCTGTTAAGATA
>JAEYWQ010000114.1 GCA_023428885.1 Bacillota bacterium | reverse complement strand
ACGGCCAAATTGAAGTATAATAAGCAATTACGATTCCTATGATATAGCCAATACTTGTTACCACATTACATAATAAATTCAATTTATAGTTGATTTTAATTCTATAACTTACTACCATATATGACTTTATCGAGATTAGAACTGTAAGAACTGACAACAATATATTGGTTACTACATCAAACCCAACATAAATATTTCCAATGATAAACGTAACAACGAAGCCTAAAGTATTGGTAAGTAACAACAATATGTTGAAATCACCTTTTACACTATTATCATCATATTTGGTTTGCTGTATTAATCTAGTATTATTTAGTGTATTTCCTACCGATGAAGCTATTGTATTAACAATCCCCATCAACGTTAATAGAAGACCATATTCCATTGAGTTAAGCATATTGGCCAATAATGGATACAATAATAACTGCATTACACCAACACTAATCAATGAAGCTAAAATGCTATAACTAATATCCTGTATGATCTTTATTTTATGTTTAATTAACTTGATTAACCTAAACAACATTCTACCTCAATTTTCACTATTATTTGCATATTCTTCGTGCCAACTTTACATAATTGAGTTTTTCTTCAGCTATTATATATGATTTTTCTTTCATCTTTACCAACAAGGTTTCATCTGTAAGGATTGCTTCAAACACTTTAACCATATCTTCCTTTCCCGTTACGTAGATACAGTTCTCTTCCATCAAGTATTTATGACTCATATATGGATACACCATCGCAACGCATCCACAACATAAGGAAACCTGAAAGGTTGCTGACTGTGTTCCAGGTTGACAATAAATGTCTGTTCCCGACAGAATGTCTGTTATATCCTTATTATTTTTCCACCCAAGGAAATGTACTCTATCATTCCTTTCAATTAGCGGCATTAAAGTAGACAGTTGGTCTTTTGGTATGCTACCAAATATTAACATCTGTAATCTATCATCTTTTACGCTTTCAAATGCTTGTAAAAGTTCTTCTGTCCTCTTTTCCTTCACCATTTTGCCGGAATGAGCACAAATAATTGCATCTTCTCTTAATTTGAAAGTATCAATAATATATTGCCTAGAAGAAATTTGATCCTGCTCACTTATCATGATTCCACCAAGTGGATAGTATTCCATGATTTCTTCCTTTAATGAATACATTCTCTGCAAATACTCTTTAGTCTCAAGTGTTAGGTAAAATACTTTGTTGAACGAAGATAATGCCTTTTTTATAAATATTCCATGTATATATTTATAACAAAACTTCGCTAATGGAGTTCGAGCAGTATTATGAAAATCTTCATGTGAATCAACATAAAAGAGCACATTCGGATGCTGCTTAACATAGTTAGAAACATCCATTAGCTCATAACCACATACTCCATGATATAGAATAGTATCTGGTTGTAACTCCTCAATAAGAGGTAAAAGTTTCTTAACCTTTTGAATTTTATCTGTTATAAAATTGGTCAATATTCTATCATATTTAAGTCTAATGAGTCTCACTCCATTTTGAAGAATTCTGTCTTCTTCAGGAGTTTCAATGATTTCACCATTCTCGTAACAAAATGTATCTGATATGAAAGTAACAGAATGTCCATCTTTTACATTCATATCACTTAAAATATTGTCTTGATATAACATGCCTTCGGTAAAATGACTTAAGAGTCCGATATGCAAAATATTCATCACATCTCAATTAGGCCTATCCAGATATTTTGCCTATTCTCCTTCATACTTATTAATTATTTAAAATGAAGTCTAAAATAACACTACATTTTCTATTTTGTTTATTACTTCGTATATAAATCCAAATAATTCTCATACATAATTTGTCTAGAATATAATTTTTTTCCTAACTGGCTTATTTCTTGTCTTGAAAATTCTAGATTCAACATCATATCTACTGCTGCTGATAGTTTTTCTAGATTTGCACCTTCCACAAATACTCCATACGGTTCTGGCGCAGTCTCTTTTGTACCACCCTCATCAATCCCAACAATTGGTGTACCACAACATAATGCTTCCAGGCACGTGGTAGGAAAATTCTCTCTTCTACTGCATATCAGAAATACATCTGCCATGGAGTACCATTGTGCAAGTTCCTCTTGATTCTTTGTTCTGGAAATCAAATGCACATTATCACTATATTGTTTCGTCTCATCCGTTCCCACTAATACAAAGCAAAGATCCTTACGATTCATACTAGCACTCAGCTCAAGAACTACTCTTCCCCCCTTACGTTCATCCATGATATTAGGCGCAACAGAAAGCACGACTTTCTTACCTTGTAACCCATATTTTTCTCTTAATATATCTGTATTTCTCGGATAAAACACATTTTCTGTATCTATGCCATTGTGTATAACTACAGTGTTTTTATTTGTCAAAAAAGAAAGTTTTACCCGATCAGCCAGCCATTGTGATGGTGTAACAATCGTAAAATCCATATCCTGTAACAATTTTCTCTTATCATGTAGCATCTTCGTCGTTCTGTCAAAAAATAAACTCTTAGGGTAATCCCTAACCACAGGACAATTCCCACACTCCTTTGTAAATCGCTTACACGTATAGGCATATCCACACTTACCAGTGTACATATATTCGCAATGAAAAGTCCATACAACCTTGATTTTCTTATTCTTTATATATTCAACCAAAGGTAGATGATTTACAAAGTAAGCATGTAGTTCGTGTATATGGATTACGTCTGGTTTAAAATTCTCAATGAACTTAATTAATCTTTGGGTTGAGAAATGAGAGTAATAACCGTTCAATCCTGTTATTCTAGCCAGTCCAGCATGTAGATTTGTCTCCCAATCAATTCCAAACTTGTAGATTCCCGACTCATCCACCAACTCACCACGTCCGTAACATATTGCCGCTTCGTGACCATCTTCATTCAGTCTTTGAAACAAGTCATACACGATTTTTCCCGTAGATGAATATTTGCAATTTACATCGATCAGTAAAACTCTCATTATCTCTCTCCTTATATTAGCTCTTGAAAGCAAACCTACATAATAACAATTAAACTATAAACTATATACTCTGCCAAGCGAATTAATATCATACTTTGGCCATATCAATTGTTTTACCTGTAAATACCTACCTTAATTAACTCCTCTTCATCTGGCACTGTAATAAGTACTGCTTTTTGTTTGCCGTAGTAGACATACAAACTACCAGCAGAGACAGCATGTGCCCCACCATCAGTTAATGCCTTCTTAAAATCGTGTATATCTTTAGCTCCTCCACATGCAATGACAGGAATAGTAACAGCCTTTGAAACTTGGCTAATCAACTCAAGATCATAGCCTTGCATTGTGCCATCATAGGTTATTGAATTAAGTAAAATCTCTCCAACGCCGAAGGCTTCTGCTCTTTTAGCTTGCTCAACAGGACTTTCTTTTACCTTAGTCTTACCATTATTGATATAGCATACCCTTTTACCAAATAACTCATTTTTAACATCAATGGATGCAACTATACTTTGACTTCCTGCTAATTTTACTGCTTCCTTTACTAATGTCTCATTTTTTACAAAGGAAGTATTTAAAACAACTTTCTCATAACCAATGAAAAAAAGCTGTTCAATTTCTGATAGCTTTGTGATTCCACCTCCATAACTAAGGGGCATAAATGCCTCACTAGCGATATCTTTTAGATACTCAAAATCAGGTCCTCTGTTCGCCGATGTCGCTTTAATATCCAGAATGCACATTTCATCTACGCCTTTTCCATTAAAGATCCTTACCGTATTAATAGGATCACCTATGTATCTTGGATTATTGAACTTTATGGTCTTAACTAATCCTTGATCCATTATAGTTAGGCAAGGTATGAGTCTTGGCCTATAATACATAAATCACACCCTCCTTGCAAAGTTATCCAATAGAGCCATTCCAAACTTATGACTTTTTTCAGGGTGAAATTGTACTCCATAAATATTTTTATGTTTTACAGCTGCTGTGAAATTATAACCATATTCACAGCTCATTAAAATATTAGTCTCACTATCACAAACCGCATGATATGAGTGAACAAAATAATATCTTGGATTTTTTTCTAAACCACTTACCAGCGGGTCCTCTTTCATCCTAACATCAGTAATATCCCATCCCATATGTGGTATCTTTAACCCATTTTCCTCTTTAAAGGAAAATCTCTTATTTTCAAAAGGTATGAATCCTAAACCAGATTCCTTACCTTCATCACTTCTCCTACCTAGCATTTGCATACCAAGGCATATTCCAAGGAGAGGTTTTTCTAAATCAATCGCATGCTTTTTGATTACTTCAATCAATCCACTAGCTCTTAGCTTTTGCATTCCCGAATCAAAGGATCCAACTCCAGGAAGAATTATTTTCTCAGCCTTATATATGCCCTCTATATCACTCACTAGCGAAGCAGTCACACCAAGTTTTTTCAACATGTTAACAATCGAACACACATTTCCAATTCCGTAATCAATTACCGCTATCAATCAAACTCCTCCCACAAGAACTTATCGGAAGTTTCTCTTCTCTACTCCCAATATTTTTGCTATCTTAATGAAAAACTCAATTCTTTTTAACGAATTCTTATAATTCGAATAATCCTTATTCTCACCATGAATAATCTTCTCAAATTCTTCTTTGGATAATCCAAGTTTTTTAGCGATGTATTCTAGATCTTCACGCATAATCTCATCATCGTAAGGAGTTTCCTCTAGCTTAGCTAACGCCTCCTCACGGGTCATTTGACCAGTTATAATCAGATTTGAAAAATAACATTTTCTTTTGTCATAATTAAATTTCTTAGGCAAATAATACCCTTCATAAAATCTTGTAAATATGTTTTCATAATGCTTATTCTCGTACTTTTCCCATCCAAACTTTTCTTTTAGTTCTCTTTCAGCTTTCTCTTTGTCATATTTAATGACATCTAAAGGTGCTACCCGCTTCATACCTTTGATATATTGATAATTAACTCTATATTTAAACATACTACACATCGGCATAGTCTTTAATGGTACAGAGCCAAAACGTTTGTGAATATCTTTGATGAACTTCAAATCATTTAGATACACCCATTCAATAGGTGGTCTTACAGCCTCAGTTGCATTATTCGATCCAGTTAATACATACTTAATTCCATTCTTTACTGCATAATTGTATAATCCAGCAAAAATAACATGATCTTGTGGTAAATCCTGATAAGGCACTTGAGATTTAAAGAAGGATAATTGTAAATCTCTCATTTCAGACCAATTAATTACTTCTGTATACATATCCAAATCTAGCTTTTTTACAATACGTTCAATATTCTCCACAGCTACGTTCAAATTCCATCCAGTATCCACGGTATATATTAATGGTCTTAATCCCATTTTTTCTTTAGCGATATAGGCAAGATATGAGCTATCCACTCCTCCACTTAACCCCAAGATACAATCATATTGCTTTCCTTTTCCTGCCTTACGAATCACCGAAGCTATCTTTTCTAGTTCATTGAGGTTGTCTTCATTTTCCCAATTGGGCATAATTTCATTTTTAAAACTATTGCAGTAATCACACACACCATTTTCGTCAAATACGATTTTTCTATCAGTTGTATCCATCACACAACAAGTACATCTCTGAAATTTTCTTTCTACCATTAGACTATTCTCCTTCATACTCTCCAAACA
>JAEYWQ010000111.1 GCA_023428885.1 Bacillota bacterium | reverse complement strand
GTATAACCCAGATATACCGGTACAAATCCTATAAAAAGTCCAAAGGTTAAAAGTCCAAACGCGAAACCCTTACTGCCATGTAGTATATTAGCAATTGCCCATAGAGTAATCGGCATACTCATATTAAAGAAAAAAACTGAAGCTATTCCTATAAACGGAATATTTGAAAACAGAAATAACACCGAAGTTAGCCCAAGAGAAAGAATCGATGCTCTCTTTGCTCCAAGTCTTGCTGCAAGAAAGCCACCTGATACCTTTCCGAGTACGACTGCTAAAATTAACACGTAACTTAAGCCCTTGATACCCTTCCATGGAAAATTCAAAATCATGCCTATGTAAGAACGAAGACATACTACTGCCACCAAACAGCATATAGCAATTAGTATGCTGTACGATGTCTTAACAGGAAATGAAACCGGATCGTTATTAGATCGAAAAGAGTAGCTATCTGCATAACAAGCAATTAATATAGCTGCTGCAACTATTACCATCACTACTACCACCACTGGAACTGAAAAGTCTCCCTGTTTACCAAGTATGGTTCCTAGAAAGATACCCAATGCCCCAGGAGACACAAATATTCCTAAGAGTGTCGGATTTTTGCTGCTGACATTTAACACATCAATGCCTCCACCTACATGGAATAAGCTATTACCAATACCCGCAATTATAACAGTTAACACCGGAATATAGCTAAAACCAAATGAAAACGCTATTAATCCGCAGCCAATTGCAGCACATACTGCATTTCGATTCCATTTGTCAGCAAGTAAACCAATGGGCATCTGCATGGCAAATGCACAAAAATTATATATAAGTAGGCACAAATACCACTGCGGATCATCATAAAGTAAACGAAATAGCAAAAAGGCACATGCAAAGTCCACAGCAAAGTGTGCAAATATGTAAGTTAATATTAATCTATACTTTTTTAGCATCCTTATCTCCAAATTTTCTTAATAAGATTCTTCTTTGTTCTTATCTAAATGGAAGAATAATTACATAGTTGTACCAGCTATTCGTTCACCCACTTCGGACAACGCTTCAGCTAATGCCATTATTTGTCCAAAAACATCTAGCTCTGCGTATACTTGGGATATGTAACTACAATACTTTCGCATATACATTTCCAACGGCTGTTCAAATGGTGTGTTATTCATTAGCAATGCACCACAATCGTTATATCCTTTGGTAAATGTAATAGTCGAGGCTTTTCTTCAAATCCTGTTTATCGGTACCCTTGACCGTACCCAATGTGTTTGGTTTTACTTCTTGAAATAAATGGGAGTTCGCCTTCCCTACGAATTCGAAGCTATTTAGATATATTAGTTTATTTACAATCAATAATTATTGCACAATAATCCGTAAAAGCCAAAGTCACCAAAATGTTCTAGTGCAATTGCAAGTTCCCAATGGCTGATATCGGTTGTTCTATTAATACAGCAAATATGTTCACCGCTTGTATAATAATCTGTACAAGCCCAATCTTCATCACTTTCGTCAAATTCATCTGTACCTACTAATTGAATATCATAAGTTCTATCTGAACCTTCATACAAGTTAAAATTGTATGCTACAATACCCTTCGGCAGCTCATGTTCCATTATTTTATCAAGCCAATTAGCAAATAATACATAATTGTCAGCTTGACTATTCTTACCCCTCAAACTACGAAACAAACTCATTTAAACCCTCCAGATCATTTATCTTCTTAACCTTACAATTTTCCATAGAAACATAATTTCATTACAGGACTTGGGATATAAGAAATCAAAGCATAATGCAAATCTGATTGCAGCTCATACTATCTTTTTCTTTTCTTAAAGATTAAGATTCCTACAAGAAGTAACATCCATGCAAGAAAGCCTACTTTACATCCCACTGTCCATATATTCTCATCTTTTAATAATAATAAATCAAATATTTTCATAACAGCTGTTCCACATAACATTAAAACAATAAGCAAAAGTATCGATAGCATAATCTTTTTCGTATTTACCATATGAAATCTCCATTTATAAATTGAGATAATCAAAAAAATCATTGACTCCCCATCACTGATAACCTGCATCGGTTAAACATCTTGAAAAACACATTAGTTGTTTTTAATAGGCTTGAAACTCCGTACCCATAAATGATTCGTCAAAGTCAATCTCTGAAATCCCGCAAAAAGGGATATTAGGTTCAAAATGAAATCTTCGTATCACAATACCATGTGTCACAACAATGATTTTTTGATAATTGCTATACTTTAAAAGAGCCTTTTTCGCGCGTAAAAAGACATCTTCTAGGTTCTCAAACCTTATATCACTATCATCTGGACAAATCCCCTTATGTTCTATGCATAACCTATTTGCATTTGAAGCTTGTTCTTTGGATGAATATTGAAAGGACAAATCTGGTATCCATTCATGTAAATCAAGTTCTATTTTTATGTTCAACTGTCTGTTTTTAGATAGAATGGCTGCTGTTTGCAACGCTCGTGTATATGGTGAAGAAACAATGATATCGGCATCGTTCAATCTGCTGTCCAATGAAGCATTTTCAGCAAGGCGAATGCCATGTTCGGTAAGTTGAGCTAAATCTATCCCATGGCCTATGTATTTTTTCCCTTCAACAAATGAGTAATCCGGTTCGCTATGTCGCATAAAGACTATCTTTTGCATTGTATCAACCTCCGAAAAAATTAGATAAATTGGATCTGCTTATGATAATAATCGCGTTCTTACCATTTAAAAGTTCCTAACCGTTTATAACTGCTTTACGAAATCAACAATTTCACAATTAAGTTCTCCACGCTTTTCATAATCATCAATTAATGTTAAAGCCTGTTCTTTAAACTCAAGATACACGGTTGATCTATACGCTTTTGATTTCACTAATCCAGAAGCTAGGATTACAGGTAGCTGAGGAATCGATGGCATATGAAGACAGCACATTACATAATCATTCATGATATTACGCTCTCCATACATTTTCTCATAGGAAGCAATCCCATTAACAATCAGTGTCTGGGTAAGAGATTGCCCCAAAGTATTCAAATACTCTAATAGGTATTCTGCTTTTGGTATGCAGTATCCAAAGCTATTCTTATGAATTAATTGCAATTTAGTTATGTAATGAAACACTTTAAGAACATGTTCCATAAGTGGAACTCCCATGTTTGATAATTGCATCGTATCTTTCATAGACTCGGTGGTATTATCAAAAACATTGATTAGCTTGCTAGCTATACATAGCACATCGTCACTTATTGTTACATTACCTGTTACAATCCAGTTTAATCCTTCTGCTTTAGCTAACTGAATGAGCATATCATCACTCCACTCGCTCCCACTTACAACTGGGCCTACTCCCTGTATTACCGGTAAAAATGTGATAGCTTGATAATCTGTATCATAGTGAAATATCTCATGAAGAAATAAGGGAAGACTCCTAGTTAATCTACCTATGTTAGTTTCTTTTTCTAGATGAGCCTCCAAGCCCATTTTTTCATGTGTATTACTATATACTAAAATACCAATCTTTACATCGGCATCATCCTTATTAGGAGTTTTTAAACATTTGATATCACCAAGACTGTAATGCCAAATTGGTTTACTAAGGCTACACATTTCCATAGGTGGAGTTCCTTTTATGTCCTCTTGATCCACATCGTCTTTCATTTTTTCAAACTCATTTGACATACCTAACAGATATTGCTTTAAGTCCGGTCTATTTAACTGCATCAATTGTGATATGAGTCTCTGACCTTCTTCCACATTCTTGGTCATTTTGTATGCTTGTAACAGATTAAACGCAATCCTTTCGTCATTCACGTTAATCTTATACAAAGGTGAAACTAAATCAAGCATTTCAAGCACAAGACCAGCTTTTCCCATATCTCCTGATATCACAAATAGTACGTCATCTTTATCTCCATGTTCTACAATAATTTGACGATACATGTTTAATGCAGTATCTAAATCTTGATTTTCAATATAATTCCTTGCTATATATAACTGTGGAAGATAGCTTCCAGGAATTGTACTTGCTTCATATAATGCTTGTACATAAGCTTGGGTTCCACCTTCTTCTTTTTTTATTGCAAGCCACCATGCCAGGCCATTCTCCTGATTAGGTTCTAGTTGAAGCCCCTCCCAAAGTATGTTCATACATTCTTGATGCATACCCTGAGCTTCATATGCTTTTGCCAGATTAGTGAGTATCGTTCCCGTTTTACTGTAAACTTTAATGTATTCCTCAAGTACACTTTGAGCATCACGATTCCGATTATTCTTCATATATACAATTGAAAGAATTACATAGCCTCTTTCCTTGATATTGTCAATTTCTTTCAAATGCTGTGCTGCATCAATAACCGATTCAGACAATCCATCTTTGATCGAAAGTAATATGTCATTATATAATGCGGAAGGGTCATTCCAATGTTTCTGAATCTGATCCGGGAGTACTTTATTAAGCCACTCCATTTTACTAATTAGCATCTTTCTTCCATATGCATCATAACATTCAATCATTTCATCCCTTTGATTGCTGTCATTATTATTTTTTGACAAACTCTCATCCTTATTTTTGTCACCTAGTTTTTCACTATTATCCTTTGTCTTGCTCTTTTTTAATTTATCAAACAACCCCATATATGTCTCCTCGTCAGATGTAATTTTCATTATTAATTAAGATCCCAATCTAATTATATATTAGGGATTGTTAATTATAATTCCTTTGCAATGAATATAACCATAGGTCTTCTAACAATGAACAAATTATAGTGTTTACTCAAATAAATCTGGATTAACCATGGGAACAATCAATTCGCTGATCTCATTCTCTGTATCATACCCCCAATAACTTTGATATAACCCATCTCCAAATCCAGAAGCAATCATAACCATTTTATGTCCTGTATCTGGGTTCGTCCATTCAATAAAATCACCACCTTCACGCTGATAAGCAGATAGCTTTTCTCCACTCTCAGCAAAGTATGCTGCGAAATAGTCATCATAGTGATTTTTGCCTGGATTTTCTTCTTGCCATTTATCCAAAAAAGTACGATATTCATCTGCAACCTGCATATCACAGATTGTCATCATGCCAGCTTCTACAGGAAATCCACAAAGAACCTCATCTACAAAATTTGCAAGTGCAGTATCTTTTGTTGGTTTTGCATGCAAATAACGAACTGCTGTTGCATCCTTTATCTTTAACCTTGCCGTACACATTCGAATACCGATAGCTTCATTCCTGAAGATAGACACCTCGATGGGGTAAGCTCCCAAACCAATCGAGCCTTCTAATTGAATACAAAATTTTCCTGCTGCTAGATAACACAATGGATCTGCAACTATGATTTTACCCGTAGGGCAATCGATCTGACCAACCGTTAGATAATATCGGCTTTCACTCTTTACGAACTGTCTTTGAATGACATCTGCATCGATCTCAGTTTGACTAATGAAGTGAAGATTTTTTTGAAAAGATGATTTAATATTATACTCATTTGCTTGGTTCATCCAATAGGTACGTATCTCTTCCACCATTTCTATGCTGGATTTAATAGCTGTGATTTCGTCATACTTTTCCATCTTGCTATATACATGACCACAATAATCTAAGTCTTCGGCTTCATAGCCTCCACTTACACCTAATAACCAGCCTCCAAATATACCCGTTTTAAACCGAAACACATAATAATGTAGTTCATGCAAATCGAACTCTTTAACACATACAATTTTATGTGGTTCTTTGCCAAGTTCTTGTTTATCGGAAAGCCAGTTGACTAAAGCTTTCTTTGCCTCTTCCATTTGATTTATGTTCAATTGTGGTTCTCCTTCTAATGTTATTATTGATAGTAAGTAGTGATTTTTTCATAAGGCCATCATCTTCATGTTGCTTGAGTATGTTCCTCAGCATTGTCCCCATATAATATTCCTTACTGACCTTATGTACCTATTAACATTATAGCATTGTGTTAATAATTGGTAAAAGGCCAATACTTAGTTTGTCGGAATGATTGATATTAATTTTTGGTATAGTTTCTTTGTTTTTTCACTATTGCAAAAACTGATATATACATCTTTATTGTTCATACGATCAATCTTTATGACAGGGGATGATTTTACCTGAACAAAGAGCAAAGTTTCTCCCAAGATATCTGATTTGAAATTTCCTTTCAACGCCCCTCCAATACCGCCGTAACCGTTAGTTCTCGTACCGATACCAATATCGTCCATACTTTTCTCTATAAGAGAGATATCGGTTATTTCAGACAGGTCAATATGAAGGCCATACATTGCTTTTATTTGAATGCTGTTGTCACAAATGTTTACAACCGGATCCTTTGATCCATAATAAAACATGATACCTACGAAAACAAAGATCATACCCACCAAAGCAATGATAGCAATAGCCACCGCTTTTGGCATCTTTATGGTTACACTATCAATTTTATAAGTAGCTGATGTGTTTTTGTACTTCTTATAAATACGATTGTATGTAATGATTAAAACAATAGTACCGGGGACACATATCACAAGCAATAAAATAACACTGATTGAGATATTGAAAAGTGATAATATACCCGTCATAATCATAGCAATGGTATAAATTGTCCACATCCAACCATTCGCGCGGTTATACGCAGGAATGTCAGTTATTTCTTCAGGACTTACGCTACTACCTGACCAAAAGTGCATTGGTTCTTTTCTTTTAAAGGCCCAAATTGCTATTGCCCCAAAAAACAATGAACACAGCCAACATATAGCTGCAAAGAAAATATGAGAAAACGACATAGCAATCTCCTCCATGTAATTTATTACAAATTCAAATCCAGCTCTCATTTTGTTAGGTCTTAGAATTCTTAATCATTGTCAAACATTTAATTAAGTAGGTCATATCTTAATTCAACTCAAATACATTCTCATCTTCAGCTTTTGAAAATATGTATTACAAACAGCTTTCATGAATTCTACATTACCATCAATTTCATCCATGATTTTATTCGCAGTTAAATAAGCTTTGTCATATTGTTCTCTTGTAATAATATGATCACTTAAAGCTTGCTCTAATTCATCCTCATCTAATAAAAATAACTTACCATTCGGTAGCATAACGACATCTAACATTAGATCATAAAACCATGATTCACCGTTATCCAGTATGGTATTAGAATCTGTAATATCAAAATAATACTGAACGATTTCTTCAACCTCATTATACATTACAGTTATCCAATAATACTGATTCTTTGGACCAATCTGAAGCCAATAATAACCATTGTCAATTATTTTCACCTGTATAGAATCATATACCTTTATCGCTGGTTTATCTATCTCATTTATCTTGATTAGTCCTGCTGCACCCTTATAAAACTGATCGTCTATCATCATATATGTATAATCTTTATCCATTACTCTTGGCCAATGTGATCGAGACATAACCTTTGTTGATAAACTCATAGCTTTCCTCCAAATCATAATTAATATAAATTGATAGAACATGATAAGCATAATGGGAGAACCGTTTGCTCAGAATTAGGAATTTGTAAAGCTTATTTACGAATTAAAAAAGAAAACATCTGCCAAAGTACCATCGTCATACTCGGTCCTAGGGTAGGAATTGACTAGTTCATAATTACCTTTTGTGTATTCACTAATGACTTTATTCCAAAAATAAACAGACGACAGATTTTTAGGATGTCGTTTTAACTGCCATTTACCTTTGTGAATATCTAGCACCTTATAGAAAGCTTGTTTACCCACACCCAAACGTCGATACTTATACATAACAAAAAATTCAGAGATTTGAAAATCTGTCTCTCGATCATCCACTTCTGGCATATCTATCACCATAACAAAGCCTGCTAAATTTCCATCCACAACGATAAAATATGCCCATCGATTTTCTTCTGCCCAATAATAATCAAGATATTGATAACCATAGAGACCTAGCTTATTTACATCCCTATTGTCATATTGTGAAAATTCATAATCATACTTTTCTAGCAGATTACTAAGAATTTCCCTATCGTCTAACTTAACACGTTGTAATTCTACATTCATAGATTCTTTTCCCCCTGTAAATTCATATTTTTTAAAATATCGATAGATCGTTCTACTCTTACTCATCTGATAACAAAATTCATGGAATCATCTCTACTTGAACCTGCAAGAGTAATATATTGTATCAGCAAACAATTGTATACGCATTTATCATTCTTCTCTTTGTTCCGCAAAATAAATTCCCCATTCCCTGACCTGGATGGACGTTGGAAGAACCTTCTCTAAGTCCAAACTCTACCAGTAAATCTCCTGCTGGAGCTTTCTTATCTGTACATATATAAATATGGTCAACCTCCATAAGTTCCTCCTTCTTCAATCTTATGATTCATCTCCACATACTTATTATCAAGCATAGATTCCTCCATACTACTTGATATTGACTTTTCCCCATAATCTTTAAGATACATCATTATTATACCTTATATTCCCAATAAAGCAATAAAAATAGCGTACCGGACTACATGGATACGCTATTTTTTATATTTATTCTAGTCAAAACTTTATTATTTTACTAAATCAAAACAAATATCTTATACTCTACTCTCTTACCACAATTTTAACTACAGAACAAGCTGGTAAGCTTATGCTAAGACCCTTGCTAGTTAATGTAAATGCATTAAAGCTCTTCTTAACAACTGCTGATGGATTCTCAAAGGTATTATGATCATCCATGGAGCCAGAGATATATTCTGCTTCTATTGTTTTGGCATTAAAGTGTAGCAACTCAATATCAAGTTCTTTGCTTTCATTTAAGTCGGTATTGCATAAAGTCACTACTAAGTTTCCATCCTGATCCATGGAAGCAGATTCAAAAACATCAGGAATCTGTGTAGTTTGTGTTCCAACCATGTTAGTTTCGATAAAACTATCCAACAAGTGATTATCCTGGTGAGCACTAAACAAATCAAAGATATGATAAGTTGGAGTTACTATCATTTGATTTCCTTCGGTAAGTATGATAGCTTGTAGTACATTCGCTAACTGAGCAATATTTGCCATACGGACACGATCTGCATGTTTATTGAAAATATTCAAATTAATAGCGGCAACTAAAGCATCACGCATGGTATTTTGCTGATATAAAAATCCTGGATTGGTTCCTACTTCTACGTCATACC